>JAQVGK010000085.1 GCA_028696755.1 Bacteroidales bacterium
AGCTTTTAAAACCGATACGGTAGAAGTTGCCGGCTATATTCACCTAAGAAATGTTGCAGATATGACTGGTGCAGATTATGAATTACTAAGAAGACTAAATCCTGTATATACCTATTCATACATTCCGATGGACGGCTCGATGCATACGTTGATTTTACCAATGGATAAAACACATCTTTTTTATGAAAAGAAAACCGATATTGTTGCGATGAGAGATTCTGTTGCTGATGATTCTGCCTCCATTCCACCATTTATGGTAAAACCGGTGCGCGACAGTATTATTTATTACGATGTGGTGAGTGGTGATAACTTTTTTAGAATAACCCAAAAATTTGGCTGTACAATACCCGAAATTTATAAATGGAATAATCTCGGCGAAAACTATATGCTTAAAGCTGGCGACAAGCTTAAGATTATGGTGGAGTAGGGTTGGGAAACTATAATCGGTTGCTTCAAGACATTTTGCTTCAATCGCGTTGTGAATAAATTTTGTGTATATAAAGCATGGTCTAATGCTGATAATACTGTATAAATCAATTCTCTTCACCGACGTTTGCATTGCCTCCAAAAAATTCTCAAACAAAAGAAATAAATGCAAGTCGGCATTGCAAAGTCTGAAACACTGCTAAATACTTTTCAACTTTCCATCATTCGCCTAAGCGGTTTTAGAAACGTTGAGAAGACAACGAAGGGAAAATATGTTCAACACTTTTTACAGATTGTTAAAAATTGCTGTATTAAAAAAATTCTACGAAATATGCAAAAAAAAACCCGGTAAAACCGGGCTTTATGTGTTTTTAGTCATTCTTTTTTACTTCGAAGTCCCATTCTTTGGCGAAACCAGCTTGCCAATCGTTGAATTCGTCGAAAGCCTTGTTGTATTTATCCAAAGCATCTTCGTAAAGTTTGTCATAATTGTCCCAGTCAGCATCTGTTAATTCATCAGAGTAGCCAACCAAATCAATAACTTCTGTTAATTCATTTTCTGTAATGTCTTCATACATTTTCAGAAGTTTAGTCATTTCTTTTTTGAAGTCATCTTTTTTGTCGAAATCTCTCATTTCATCAACTTCTTTAATTGCTTCATCTATTACATCAAGAGTTTCAATTCTTGCTGCTTCCATTTCAACTGGATCAAAAGTGTCGATTGCGTCAAGTAAATCAACTAACGACTGGTCAACCTCACTCTGAATAGCAATCATTTCATCGTTATAATCGATGGCTTTTTCAGTAGTTGAACGAACATGCAACAAACAACAACGCCAAAACAGGCAATAAAAGTAAAGTCTTTTTCATAATTCTTAGATTTAATTATACATGCTTACAAATATAGTAATTTTTTTATTACTGTAAGTCAAAATTCCATTTTTCTGCAAAATTTTCTTGATAAAATGCAAATTCGTTAAATACAGAATCGTATTTATTCATTGCCTGTGAGTAAATTTTGTTGTATTGAACCATACTACTTTCGGGTAAATCGGATAGATCTTGATGCATAGCGATTATTTCACTTAATTCAGTATTTATAATGCTTTCGTAATGGTCAATGATTTTTAGCAACTCGTTTTTAAATTCGTCGTTTCCATCAAAATCTTCCAATTCATTTACTTTTGTTCTTACATCTTTTATTGCAGCTAGAGCTGTTTCCTTACGGATCAATATTTCCTCGTAGGTTTGTCCTTCCAATGCAATTAACAAATCTGCAAAAGCGATATCGACCTCGGAGTGAAGCCCAACGATTTTTTCGTTGTATGATATTGCGTCTTCGGTGCTGATATCAGCATTTTTGGTTTCTTTTTTTTCTTGCGAACCACAAGATAAAATACATATTACTATTAAAATAAAAGCTGAAAATGATAATGTTCTTCTAAATGTTTGAGAAATTTTCATTGTGTTGACTTAGTTTGGTTAATAAAAAATTAAAATCATCTTTTGCAAAGATAGATTATCATACTTAAATAACTTATTTTTGCAAAAAAAAAGATTATGGCAAACAGAAGAAATTTAAAGAAAGACATCAATTGGTTAACCGAAGAAGTTATTTCGGATTGTTTAATCCACATGGATTTTAATAAGTTAAAAGATGAAAAACCATTAGCAGAAATTATTAATACCGTTATTAATAAGAGAAACGAATTATTTAGCCGAATAAATCAACCAACCTCAAATATTGCTCGTGGCGAGGTGAAGAAGATGTATAATCAGATGGTTAAGGAAATGTTTGAAACAACTAATGATTGTTTCGAGAAATTGAGCAAGCTTCCTAGAAAATAATGCAAAAAACCATTACAGTGCCCGAAGTTGGAGAGGTGCTGATTACTAAGAAAACTAATGCTTCACGATTAAAATTACGGATACATCCTGCTAAAGGTGTACTCGTAACCATTCCTTATAGAGTAAGTTTTGACGAAGGCGAGCTTTTTGTTTTAAAAAATATCGAGTGGTTAAAGAAAAAGCTTAATGCTTTAGCTCAACGCAAAGAGGAGCAAGCCATTTTTGCTCCGGGTTGCGAATTTATTACACGTAGTCTTCAACTTGTTTTTGTGCCAAAAGATGTGGTGGGAATTCGTGCCCGACTAGAAGATGATAAAATTGTTATTTACTTTAATTCTGCAAGCGTTGATTTTAACGATGAACAAGTTCAAAGTTTTATTTCGGGCTTTATTCTAAAATGTCTTAAGCGCGAAGCTGAGAAATATCTGATAAACAGAGCACGATTTTTATCAGAAAAAACTGGATTAAAATATAATTCGATAAAAGTTGGTACTGCTGGCACACGACTTGGTTCTTGCAGTTCGCGAAACGACATCATTTTATCGGCACGTTTAATGCTGCTTCCCGATCAGCTTATTGATTACATAATTCTGCACGAGTTCAGTCATATCGTACATAAAGATCATAGCGAAAGATTTCATGGTTTGCTCAACAGTTTGGTAAACGGAAAATCTAAGGAATTAAATTCTCAATTACGAAAGCAAAGTATTGTGGTTAAGCCGGGGGATTATAGGTTTTTATAAAGCGCAGGTAGCGGATAAAAAATTGGAAAATATTGCGTTTTGTATAAAATATTTATTACATTTGCCTTTTACTAACATTTAAATCAAAATTTATGAGAAAACACTTTCAAAAGTTAAAGGCAATTTGTATTCTTGGCATTTTGCTTGTAGGGGGGGGTAATTTTATGTTTGGGCAAACTGATGTGCCGCATAACCCGTTTGTTTACGCAGTTGATAATAAGCTTTACTATCAAGACGAGGAATATTTTATTAAAGCATGTAATTATCTTGTGAATATTCGATTAGGAGAGAATGACCAAGTGTATGTTTGCCCGCATTCTAATTATCTGAGTAACAATCAACTTCTTCAGACAGAAAATCCATTAGAAGCGGAAAAACTTCTATATGCGCATTTTAAATTAATGAAAGAAATGGGGTTTAATACAGTAAGAATTATGAATGCAGATATTGAACCTAGGCATCAAACTGGGCAATTAAATATTCATTTATATTTAAGGAATGGGAACCCGACAACTAATAGCGACCCGGTACCTCGAACAAGTGCACCGGACAATCCTGATGATGAATTGTATAGATATTATGAGAAATATTGTTATCTCTTTAATGGTTCCGAACCTACTGGAATTATTTACCTTATCAACGCAATGGAGACTGTTTTAAAAGCTGCTGAGTATTATAATATTAAGGTAATCTGGGTTCTTGGAACAGAGAATAGGGCATATTATGATGGACAATTTCATTATAAAAGTTTGCTTCAGCATATAAATCCTGCGGATAGTTTTAGCTGGATAAATGTTAAATACGGTGAGGCACTTGCTTATATTGGGAATGTTTTTAAAAACAATAGTACCTTATTGGCATATGAACTTTATCATGAGAATCAAAGTTTTGCAGACTCAGAAACATCTGGTGATGAACCGATTAATCAGGCAAGTGTTGGAGATGCAGTACGGTTAGTAGTTAACTATCTTAAAGTAGTTGATTCAAACCACTTAACAACTACCGGATTGTTTGGAGAAAATACTTTCTTTAATCTTGGAGTAGCCCCTTTTTATTTTACAGATTTTCTTAACTTCCATTTTTACGAGTATTCGCAAGATATTTTTGATGCTTATGATAAGGGAACTTCAGTTAATCGGTATCAATATTATTTAAGTAGAACTCTTGATGAATACCCTTGGATAATTGGAGAACATGGTATTGAAACGCAAACAGCACATTGGAGTGAATTAAACGAGACAGATTTGATTGCAAATGAGACGGATCAAAGGACATTAATAAGCAATGTTTTGGATTTTTCATCTCAATGCGGTTCATCTGGGTATGCTTATTGGCAGTTTGCTAATGAAAGAGGTTGGCAAAATCATGGGGTTTTAAAAATAAGCGATAGTCCAATACCAGTTGTTGTTCCCGTTAGTGATGTGCCCGTTGATTGCTATTTTGCTTACAAGCAGATTGTCAATCCGCCAGAGTCAAGTGTTTTCAATACATTTGAAATGAACGATGCTGGATGTGATTTTGATCAGGAGCTATATTATAATATTCATCGAGATATTGATATGCCATTTTTTCACCAGACTTGGGAAGGTTATGTAAAAACAAGTGCTGATGTAGCTGTTGCAGATGCAATTGTGAAAATACATGTTGCTGGGAAAGATTATTATACTTTTACAAATAGTTTGGGTCATTTTATTTATGAAACACCAACATATTTTCAGGGGGCTACAATAAGTGTGTCTAAATATGGGTATAATGTAAGTGTAAAATCAAATATTGTAACGATTTCCGATCCGAATTTTATTATTGATCCAATTCAACTCTCTACAAAAAATGAGTATATTAAAAACTTATATGTAGCTGCTAACACAACAATGATTATTGATAAACCAACGAATTATAATGGTAGTGCAATTGTTGAAACTGGAGCTACTTTAATTGTCAGAGATACAGTAAGTTTCGGTTCTGGAACACAACTAATTTTAAAATCAGGATCAAAACTTATTTTAGAGGATAAAGCTGCTCTTACTGCTATTCATCAAAGATGGCGAGGTGTAGTTGCTTATAATACATTAAATAACACAATAGCTATTGTATCGTCTGGAAATACTAGTATCTCGAAAGCGGAATTTGCAATTCGAACAATGTATGATGTAACTGTTAACCTAAACGGTACAGATTTCTACAATAACATGTGCGATATAAGCATGAAACTAAACGATGCTCAAATGTTATTTAGAAATTGCGATTTTATTCAAACTCCAGATGTTATTGACCCATGTATGGACAGTCCTTCATGTGATTATTGTGTTGACCTTTACGAATGTGGACAAGTTAAATTTACAAACTGCCATTTTGACGACCAAAGATTGTCTTCGGTTCATGTTAATAAATCCGGTATTTGTGCTAAGAATGTTGATAAATTAGAAGTTTTACCAAACCCATTAATGGGTGCCCAAAGGTCATCATTTAATAATCTTTTGTATGGTATTAAGGCTATTGCCAATGGAGGCGGAGAACTTATTGTTAAGAATACCGACTTTAAAGCTGCTCGTGGCATTTATATGTATCATTACATGGGATTTTTGCCAAAAACTATTACAAACAATACCTTTGAAGTTCTGGACTTTCCTAAAACTTCGGATAAAGACATTGGCAACCCTGGTGGTGAAGAACCCGACGAGTTCGAGTGCCAGGCTTATGGGGTATATGTTGATAATACTTCCAGTGCTTATCAAATAGAAGGTAATATTTTTAAAGGAGAAGATGGAAATGCAGATTATAGATATGGATTAATTGCAAACGATAATGGTGTTTCATCCAATAGATTTTACCGCAACAAATTTGAAAATCTGGAAAATGCAGTTCAGTCTATCAATAATAATAAAAACCTTAGTACTGGTATTGGCTTACAAATCCTCTGCAATAACTTTAACGATACTCGCACCGATATTTATGTTACGACCGACAACAATACATTATATGGTATTTCTACACTGCAGGGTTCTACATCTAGCCCAGCAGGTAACCTTTTCTCAAATGGCGCTGTATGCAACTATAATAACGAAATGTTGCCACTTACTTATTTCGCCAGAATAAACAGCGACCCATACTGGAATCCTAGAGAATGGCCTGGTTCGGTTAATGATGCAGAGCAAGTGATTTTGCACCTTGTTAACTATTCTTGGTTGAGCAATGCATGTCCCGATAATACTCAAAAGCTACCAAAGCCAATAGATGAGTTAAGATTGCAGAAGGAGTCTGCAGAAGATCTCGAAACAGCAATTACGTATATGCTCGACGATATTGTGGATGGAGGTAATACAGGTCTTACAATTTCGTCGGTTTTACATTCTGATGATAATTCGGCATGGTTAACGTATTACGAGCTTATGAGCAAATCGCCGTACTTGAGCGATACTGTTCTCAAGGAGGTGGCCAAAAAGGAGCAAGGATTAACGGTTCCAATGATTAGGGATATTCTTGTTGCAAATCCTCAAGGTATTAAAAACAAAGATTTGCAACAATTACTTAAAGACAGAAACAACCAGTTGCCCGATTATATGATAACTCAGATAGAATCAGGGCTTGGTATTATCTCGCCAAAAGAAAATCTCGAAATTCAGAAAGCAGAGCAGCGTGTAATTTACGAAGAATCACTTAAAACACTTGTTGCCTATTATCAATCGGTTGCCGATTCTCTACCTTATGCAGAAGATAGTATTGTAAGCCTTTTGTGCGAGCGAAACGAAAAAGAGTATATGGATGTACTTGCCGATTACTTTTTTACGAAATCTGATTTTACATCAGCAAGTGATATTGTAAATCGTATTTTATCTGTTTGTACACTGAGTCAGATTGAGAAGGATCAGTATTCAGAACTTAAAGATTTTTATCAATTTTACAACAACTTGCTGGCTTTTTATAAAGGAGATTTAAGTAATCTTAATGCTATGCATATTGCCGAGTTAAAAGAGTACGAAAATAGACAAGGGTTGGCGGCTGTTAAAGCTACGGCATTGCTAATTATTAACAACGCCAGCGATTACATCGAGCCTGTTTATAAACCTCAGCCAGTACTCGAAGATAGATTGTTTAAGCAAAATATCTCGATAAATAATAATCCTTATTTCTCGGTTTATCCTAATCCGGCAAAAGAGTATATTTATGTAGAGTATATGCTTACAGAACAAATTGGGGCCTTACAAATTGCAATTTCAGATGTTTCTGGTAAAATGTATTTACAAAAAGAGTTAATACATTTACAAGATATTGTAATTTTAAAAACTGTTGATTTACCCGAAGGTTCGTACAACTGTAGCTTATACAACGGGAATAAACTCGTTTACAATAGTAAAATAATAATTAGTAAATAATTTACACTGGAGTTTCTGGCATTTTGCTGGAAACTCCAATCTTTTTAAAAATTTATGAGAAAGGTATTTTTTTTATTTATACTTAGTTTTTTCTCTTTTTGGGGATTATCACAAGAACGATTTTTTAATCTTTATCCAGGGTGGGAAACAAATGTTGCTGCCGAGAAAGAATATGGCTATTTGCTATATGCCATGGATACACTCAATAACTCAAGCAGATATATGCCATGTTTTATTTTTATTAGTCCAAATGGAGAGTTAGTTGAATCAATTCGTTATGAAAGTGATACAATTTATGGTTTTTCTTTTTATTCATCAAACTCGTATAGTAGTAATAATGATCATATTATAGCAAGTGGGATATATCTTGAATTTATGAAAAATTATATTCTGAATCCGATTTTGATGTGTTTTAATAATACAAATTATTATTGTGATTCAATAATAGATTTTAAAAGTTATTTTAATGGTCGAAGTACAATTGTGAGATTTCATCGAGAGGTAGATGGCAAGATACATCTTTTTGGAGGAAGCCAATATTCAGCAGATTGGAATACTCGTACCTTTTTTGCCATATACGACACCTTAACCGGCGATTTTACAATGAAGGATTACACAAAACCATCCTCATGCGTAATGACCCCTTATCAGGCACTACCAACGCCCGATGGTGGTTATTTAATTGCATGCGAACAGGATATGACACATAGTAATCCTGAGAAAATTAACTCGTGTATTTTGAAAATTGATTCTTTAGGAAATGAAAAGTGGAGATTTGTTATTCCTGGAATGGATAGTATAGCTGGGTTTCCGTATAATTTTACACTTGCATATCAGAGGCCGCGATTGTTTAATGCCACAGATGGAAAATATTGGTTAACTTGGACCGACCCAATGATAAATACCAGTCTATATATGCAACCGAATCCACAATCATCAATCCGCATTGCAAAATTAGAAGATACCATTACTGGCTGTATATTTACCGGAGAGAGGAGCTTAATGGCAGAGCTTGATAATCCTGCATTAAATTATTATTTAATCAACGATTCTTATCAGTCCGAAAATGGCGATATGTATTTGTTGCTACAAAATTATTGTGGAACAAATAGTTCATTGGTAAAAATACATGCAAACGGTGTAGGCGCATGGATAAGAACTTACAAGTGCTATCCCGACGACAATGTTGCAAGTAATAGCATAACAGAGTTATACGGTATTACCAAAACTTCGGATGGAGGATTTATTCTTACCGGAAAGTTTTTTAGTCCTGCCGGCGATTTGTTTCCAAGCGGCATGATCGCCTCCTGTGTTTTTAAAGTCGATTCTTGCGGTTGTTTCGATGCCGAAGGCTGCAACTCACATTGTGCCGATACCTATGCCGAGTATTATGTAAATATGGCCGGAGCTAGCATTTTTCCAAATCCTGCGAGCGATAAAATTAGTGTTGGGTTTGAGTATGAGGGGGGAGATACGGAGTTTGAGTATAGGATTTATAGTTTGGATGGGAGGTTGTTTTCTGGTGGAACCACTCGTGAGGAGACGAGCGGTAACGGTAGTATTACGCCTGGCACAGTCGGTGGAGTGGAAGGCACTTCGCAAGGAAATTGTAATTTGGGAATTGATATTTGTGATTTGCCTGCTGGCTATTATACTATACAGTTTTGGGGAGGAGGGAAGATATTTACAGGGAAGTTTGTTAAGGAGTGAGGAAATTTTGTAATTTGACAAATAAAAAAAAGCTGCCCATCCGACAGCTTTTCCAATTATTTTAAGAAAGGTTTTATCTTGCTCTTTCAACGTATTCTTTGGTTCTGGTGTCAACTTTAATTTTTTCGCCAATTTCGATAAACAAAGGAACCATAATGCTAGTGCCAGTTTCGATGGTGGCTGGTTTAAGTGCATTTGTCGAAGTGTCGCCTTTTAATCCTGGCTCGGTATAAGTAACTTCCGAAACGATAAATGGAGGAAGTTCACAGGTCATTGCTGTTTCGTTTTCGGCATGGAAAACTATTTCTACTTCCTGACCTTCTTTCAAAAACTCAACACCATCAATCAATTCTTCGGCAAGTGATACTTGCTCAAAAGTTTCGAGGTGCATAAAGTTATATCCCATATCATCCTTGTACAAAAACTGGTAAGGACGACGCTCTATTCTGATTGTGTCGATTTTTGCTCCCGACGAAAAAGTGTTTTCAATTACTCTTCCGTTTTCTAAACTTTTCATTTTTGTGCGTACAAATGCTGCACCTTTACCAGGTTTTACATGCTGAAAATAAACAATCTGGTATGGTTTACCATTAAATTCAATCGTTAATCCGTTTTTAATATCTGCTGTTGTTGCCATATAATTTTCTTAATTTTGTTGCAAAAATAATAATATGTATTGTTTTTCAAAACTTTAGGCCGAATTTTATTCTTTATGAAGCGCCTGGAGTGCACTAAAGTGCCTAGTCTTGCTGCGACACTGTCAGGGCCTACGGACACTGA
>JAQVGK010000086.1 GCA_028696755.1 Bacteroidales bacterium
GGAAGTGGAGATTGATGTTAATATTTTGATTTCTATAATATTTGGTCATCAACAACACTTATACTCAACCTCCATGGAATTTTGTAATATAAACCGTATCTTTAGAGCCTACTCTTCTTCAAAAATTATTACCATAGCTACTGCTATGCAAAGAATTTTTTCATCGATTAGTCTCAAAATCTACTAGTTTCTAAATAAAAAATCCCATGGAGGTTGAGTATAAATTTATTAGAACAGTTTGTGCTGTAATGATTTTTGAATAGTTTCCTAACATCCAGATTTAATTTTTACGAAATTGATGTGAAGAACGTTTTTGGAAGTTAGACCGAAATTAAATTATGATTAATTGATTATCTTTGCAAAAATGGTAAATCAAAAATGGAAAAATATAGGATAGAATTTGAAGATGGATTGAAAGAGTTTGTTGTTGAATTAAAGAAATACTTATCTACTGATAGCGGTGATTGGACAATCAAAGGATTTATCGATATTTACAAAAATATTTACACAATTTCTTCCGACACAAAGATTGTATCGAAAATTTTGGAGATTCATATTTTTCCAGAAATTTTAAGATTTGCTGAAAGGATTGGCTACAAAATCATTTTAGCTGAACAGCAAAATTGGTATCCTGACTTATCATTTGTCAATAAGCAAAATGATACAATAAAATTTGCACTGGACTTGAAAACAACTTTTAGAAGAAATAATTCTACTGCTGGTTTTACGTTAGGTAGTCATGGAGCTTATTTCAAAGAAAGAGAGAAGGATAAAAACATTCAATTTCCTTACAATCAATATATTGGTCATTATTGTCTAGGGATAATTTATACTAGAACTGATTTTGACAACGATATGTCTGAAACCGAAATTTGTCAAGTAAATGAGCTGCAAGAAAAATACGGTGATAAAACGGATCCAATAACTGATAGAAAAGTAACTAAAATTGAAAATTTAAAATCAATAACTTCTGTAATTAAAGATTTTGACTTTTTTGCAGCTCCAAAATGGAAAATCGCTAGCGATAAGCAAGGTTCTGGCAATACTGCTAATATTGGTTCAATAAATGATATTGATGATTTGAAGTCAGGTAATGGGGTCTTTAGTAAACTTGGCGAAAAATGGTTCGATGAATATTGGATGAATTACGGAAGTGCAACTATGATAAAAGATGGTAAGTCTGTTAAGATTACTAATATATGGGATTTTCTTGAATTTAAAGGAAGAACAGATTTATTTGATAAAGTCGTTTCTAAAGGTGCTAAAAGGAGAACTAAATGATGAGAAAAGTATTTGTTCCTCCAATAAAATCTCAAGGCATTAAAACTAAACTAGTTGAGTGGATTAGTTCAAATGTTAATGGTCTAAAATATGACAGATGGGTAGAGCCTTTCATGGGCACAGGAGTTGTTGGATTTAATATAAGACCTAAAAGTGCTTTAATGTGTGATAGTAATCCACATTTAATAAATTTCTACAAAGCTTTACAAAACAAAGAAATTACGAGTGGACTGGTTAATAAACATTTAACCGAAGAAGGACTTAAATTATTAGTCTCAGAAGGAGAATACTATTATGAGGTGCGCGATAGGTTTAATATAAACGGCAATCCGCTTGATTTTTTATTTTTAAGCCGTTCTTGCTTTAACGGAATGATGAGATTTAATAGAAAAGGTGGTTTTAATGTGCCTTTTTGCCGAAAACCTAACCGATTTGCTCAAGCATTGGTTACAAAAATTTCGAATCAAGTTAGTAATATCTCACAAATAATTGAATCTGGAAACTATACTTTTGTTAATCAGGATTTTAAAGCTACGCTAAATGATATTGTACCTTCAGATTTAGTTTATTCAGACCCTCCATATTTAGGACGTCATGTTGACTATTTCGATTCTTGGACAGAGGAGGAAGAAATTCTATTACACAACGGGTTAGAAGCATCAAAAGCAAAATACATTCTCTCAACCTGGCTAAGTAATAAGTATCGTACAAATGATTATGTTTTCTCTGTATGGAAAAATTGCAAAATCTCAACTATGGAACACTTTTATCATATTGGAGCGAAAGAAGATAATAGAAATGCTGTTTACGAAGCACTATTAACTAACTTCGATGTTAATGACTGTGTTTCTAATCTTACAATGAAAAATAGAATTGAAAATGAGGAATCTCAGTTAACAAGTAAACCAAAAATTTATGAGACTCCCAAACAGCTAAGTTTAATTTTAGAAGAAGCTAAAGCTAAAGAAAAATAGTAGTTTTTGCAGTTTGTTTCATCATAAACCCTTTATCAAATTTACTTACTGCACAAGGCTATTTCGCGAATTTTTTCAGTAATGTGACCAGAGTTGAGTTTTGTTTTCTCGTTAGACCTTAAAAATTTCAAAAGAATTCCCTAAAAGTGTTTGTTAAACTTAAAATTTAATATATTTTAGCTGGTAATATTATTATTTGTATTCTTAGGTTCTAGGTAGTCTGAGAAAGGGTTAAGGAAACGTAGTATGGTTAAAATCAATGTAAAAGATACGGAAATCACAATTATTTCGGTTGAGGAGAAAGATTATATTTCTCTAACTGATATGGCTAATTCAAAAGAAGTGAAAGTCGTGCAGCCGATATCATCAAAAACTGGTTGAGAACGCGTTATGCCATCGAATTTCTTAGCATTTGGGAACAAATAAATAACCCAAATTTTAAAGTGGTGGAATCTGACCACTTTAAAATAAAGCTGGATTGCCAAGTTTTGTGTTAAGTGTTTCGGAATGGATTGAAAAAACCAATGCGATTGGGTTTATTGTTAAAAAAGGCAAATATGGTGGAACTTTCGCTCATAAAGACATCGCTTTTGAATTTGGATCAGCTATAAGTGTGCCTTTTAAACTTTATCTGATATGAATTTCAAAGACTAAAAGAAGAAGAACAAAAACAACTTGGTTGGACTGCAAAACGTGAATTGGCTAAATTGAATTATCACATACATACCGATGCTATTAAGAAAAATCTCATTCCGAAAGAACTTTCAGTCGCTCAAACTTCAATAATTTATGCAAATGAAGCCGATGTCCTAAACGTCGCATTATTTGGAATAACAGCTAAACAATGGAGAGATGCAAATCCTGATTTGAAAGGGAATATTCGTGATTATGCAACAATCAATGAATTGATTTGCCTATCAAATATGGAAAATCTAAATGCAGTTTTTATCAACGAAATGATTCCACAAAAAGAAAGATTAATAAAGCTAAATCAAATTGCAATACAACAAATGATTATTTTGCGAGATGTGGAAGCTCGGAAATTATTGAAATAAATTCCGAATAGCATACTTTAAAGTTAGCAAGACTGATAATGCTTGATTCTTAAAGAAAATTTAAATCTTAAACGGGGTAAAACGAATTGCTTCGCTTGCTCAGAGCAGGCTCTGGTTATGAGTCGATGATATTTGCTGATGAGATTGTAATAAGATAGGTTTGGAAATTACTTTGTGTAAATTTTTAATAGCCAATACAACATTTTAATTAATATAAATGTCTTAAAAGAGTTGTTAGTCTAATTTCCTAACAAGACAATAAAAATTTATACTATGAACCTTAAAATTGCCATTGGTGTTTTTATTCTTGTATTGCAAGGGGTCGGCCTAAATGGTCAGGGAACTTGGACACAAAAAAATGATTTGCCAATTGATGAGCACGTGTCAAACGGTTCAAGTTTTACTGTAAATGGGAAAGCTTTTTTTGCTAGTAATTATTTAAGTGAACTTTATGAATATGACCCTCTTTTTGACTTATGGACACAGAAATCAGGAATTCCCACTAAAAGTTCAACTACTCGTGCTTTCTCAATTGATACTTGTGGGTATGCATATAATACAAGCTTTTGGCAATATTGTCCTACATTGGATATTTGGACTCAAAAAGCAGATTGTCCAGGAGGCTCGAGGATTTTTCCTATATGTTTTGATTATCAAGGTAAGGGATATTATGGCTTAGGGGGGGCAACCTCTTCTTTATCTGACCTTTGGGAATACGACCCTTTATCAGATTCATGGACGCAAATGGCCGATATTCCGGTTGGTGTTACTGGTGCATTTGTTTTTCAGAAAGATAGTATTGTTTATGTTGGTTGTGGTACCACAGATGGTTCTTCAACTACAAGTTATACAAATAATTTTTGGAAATACAACATTATTACCGATACTTGGACACAGTTAAATGATTTTCCTGGATTAGTACGAACGCGAGCAGTCGCTTTTGCTATAGATGAATTTGGCTATTTGTGCACAGGATATAGTATGTATGCTAATTATTTAAATGATTTTTGGAAATACGACCCAACAACAGATACATGGGAGTTACTGTCAAATTTTCCAGTTCCTAGCAGGCAAGGGGCAGTTGCTTTTTCTATTAATGGTAAGGTTTACATAACTGGTGGATACACACATGTTCTTAGTTGGACTGAACATTCTGATTTATGGGAATATTTGCCTGATGACTTGGAAATGACTTCCCAGATGATTTTAGAATATAACACTTACTTATCATCAGGGGCAACTATTACTTTGCCCTTACAGGGAGATGTTGATGTGACAGTTAACTGGGGTGATGGAAATATTGAAGTAGTTACAAGTGCTGGTAATAAAAATCATACTTACCTTTCCGATGGAGTTTATTCTGTTGCAATTAGCGGAACACTTACACATTTCGGGAATCAGAATTATCCCAATTCTGATAAACTTGTGAAAATTAATAGTTTTGGTAATTTAGGCTTAACCGATTTGTCGTATGCTTGTCATAATGCTGCTAATTTAACACATGTCCCAGAGCAAATTCCTGCTGAAGTAACAAATCTTAGTTACATGTTTTATAATGCAACTTCATTTAATCAAGATGTTGGTAACTGGAATGTGAGTAATGTAACAAATGTGAGTTTTATGTTTGCCGGCACTTTTGAAAACATTGTCCCTTTTAATCATGATATTGGTGGTTGGAATGTTAGTAATGTAACAAACATGAGGGCAATGTTTCTTAATGCGACTTCTTTTAATCAGGATATCGGCAACTGGGATGTTAGTAATGTTACAGATATGGGATATATGTTTGCTGGGAGTTATCAAGGTTTTTCAACTTTTAATCAATATATCGGAGACTGGGAAGTAAGCAATGTTACAAATATGAGCAATATGTTTAATTCTAATTCTGCCTTTAATCAGGACATTGGAAGCTGGGATGTCAGTAATGTTACTAACACTAACGGAATGTTTTATAATGCAAATTCTTTTAATCAGGATATAGTTAATTGGGATGTGAGTAATGTAACTGATATGAGTCGAATGTTTTATCACGCATCCAACTTCAGCCAGGCTATCGGCAGCTGGGATGTAAGCAATGTTACAGATATGAGTGGAATGTTTTGTTACGCAACTTCTTTTAACCATGATATCGGGAATTGGGATGTTGGTGCAGTTACAGACATGAGCACTATGTTTATGAATGCTTCTGAGTTTAATCAGGATATAGGCAGTTGGGATGTGAGTAATGTTATTAGAATGCAACAAATGTTTGATAATGCAATTGTTTTTAATCACGACATTGGTAATTGGAACATGAGTAGTGTGTTATACATATATGGGATGTTTAGAAACGCAAACGAATTTAATCAGGACATTAGTAGCTGGGATTTGCCAAATGTAACGACTATGTTTATGATGTTTCAAAACGCCAGCGCATTTAACCAAGATATTGGAAACTGGGATGTGAGTAATGTGACAGACATGTGGCTTATGTTTGAAAACGCAATTTCGTTTGATCAGAATCTTGGAAGTTGGGATGTTAGTAATGTTACTGATGTGGGGGGAATGTTTTCAGGAGTAACGCTATCTGTACAAAACTATGATTCATTGCTTATTGGATGGTCAAATCAAAATTTGGAATCGCATCTTAATTTTAGCGGAGGTACTAGTAACTACTCTTGTGCTGCCATAAATGCTCATAATTTACTCACAGGGTCACCAAATTACTGGACTGTTACTGATGGAGGTCTGATAAATCTAGCCCCAATCCCTGATATTTCTGTATTAAATGTAGTTACTGCTGAGTGTTCGCTTGAAAGCTTAACAGCCCCAACAGCTACTGATGATTGCGAAGAACCTGTTACGGCAACAACATCCAGTGTGTTTCCTATTACTTCATCAGAAACAATTATCTGGACATACTTTGATAATGAAGGATATACTTCATCACAAACACAAGAAGTGATTATTACAGATGAGATGTTGCCTGAAATCGTATGCCCTTCCAATTTAACTGTAACTGCCGACGATTTTAGCCAGACATTTACACTCCTTGGTACTGACCTGGACCCAGTGGGAATTGGGGATAATTGTGGTGTTTTATCAGTTGTAAATGATTATAGTAACTCTGTTAGTTTATCAGGTAGTATATTTGAATTGGGAACAACTACTGTGACATGGACTGTTGAGGATGTTAACGGAAATCAGAATACATGTGCGTTAGATGTTACAGTTGATGTTTTTGTTGGAAATGTTGAAAGTGAGGGTGCCGGATATTTTTCTATCTACCCAAATCCTGCAAGTCAAAAATTCACCATTGATTGCGGAAGTGATTTTGTTGATACGATTGATTATTCAATAGAAATTACAAACCAGATAAATCAAATAGTTTATTTAACTAAAATTAATTCACCACATACAACAATTGATGTTTCTGTTTTGAATGGGGCTGGAATATATTATATTAGTTTAGTTGACAAAAATAATAAAACCGTATCAATTAAAAAACTAGTATTGCTGTAGATGATAAGACATTTTGATAACGAAACTAATTTTATGAAAAAGCCAAATTTCGCTTTGTTTTTTATTTTCATTTTTTTATTGGTAATAGTTTCTTCGTGCGGTAAGTACGAAGAAGATCCTTACATTTCGTTCCAAACTAAAGAAAAAAGACTTATAAACACTTGGGAAGTATCGGAAATTTTGAAAAATGGAGAAATTCATGAATTCAGTGGCAATATAGTCTATGTTTTTGGTGAAGATGGAACAGGCTCTTGCAACTTTTTAGCTGTAGATTCTTACTTAGAATGGAAGTTTGATGAAAATAAAGAACAAATATTGATTAGACTTAGTTCAGATGGCGAATTCCAATCTTATAAAATATTAAGACTCACTAAGGATGAATTGTGGATGCAGTTTAACCTAGATGAGGACTTAATAACTTATAAATGCTTGCCAAAGCTGCTAGAATAGTCAATCGAATCTAAAAACACCGCTTGCTCATCTTGATAATTCGATTGCTATTATTATAAAGGCCCTGATTGCAAAGCTGAGTTAGCGAGTTAATCAACCAATTGCAATACATCTTAAATTTAAACTCGCCTTAGGAAGCATATTATGTATAAATGCTGCATGAATTTTTTGCATCGCACCGAATGAGTTAAGTAAAAATTCCTCTTCACCTACTTATTATACGATATCCCCACAAACAAATGTGCTCTTGGGATCCAGAGGTTTTGCCAGTTGTTGCAGGCGTATACTTCCGATTTGTAGTAGTCGAGGCTTACAAGTGAGATTTCTTTGCCCGAAGGATAGAATTTAAATTTGTGTTCGAGTTTAACAATAGAGTTTTCGAAATTTGGATTTGGCTTTTGTTTGTCGCAATCCCAGCCATCGAGCCCAAAGCGTATGCCGTACTCGCTTGTGTTATCGGGTTCTACCGGAATGTTGCGCAATTCAATTGTCATCCATTCTTCTCTTATCATTGTAGAACCGCTGTTCCATTTGCGATAAAACGTGTATTTAAAGCTTTTCATCATCTGGTTATTGTATTCGCCCGACCACGATTGTGTTGTGCTTCCAAATGTGTAATTGCCCGAAAAACTACTGCCTTTACCAATTTGCAAATCCCAGATACTCTCATAAGATGTGTATTCCGACTTTGGCCAACTCTGCTGAGCATCGCTGTAGCCTTCGGTATAATTAGCAAAAGCATAAATTCTGAAATCGAGCGAATACGTGCTTGATGCAACTGGAGTATCGTCTGGTTTATTGTCAGGTTTCGAGTCATCATCAACACTAATGTAAATTTCATCTTCGGCCAAAAGATTATCGTTTTGGTCGTAAAGCTTTACTTTTGGCTTAAACTCTTGCCCAGGTTTTAAGTTTTTGTAAATGTGCTCAATTTCGGATTTTTGATTTTTACCAGCAATTTTCCCTGATTTTGTACCATCACCAAAATCCCATTCAAACTTAAAATCTCCTGCTGGACTGGCCTCGGCGACAAACTTCTGTTTGTATTCTTTCGCAGATGCATCGGTAAGTACATACGAAATGTTGCGGTCGCCAAGAATTTTAACAGTATAGAACTGAACAATTGCCTGCGCAGTTGCAAGTTCTTTATTGTTGGCAGCGTTCATCATTCTAACTTTTACAACCGATTTCTTTGTCGCGCTTTTCCATGTGTATTCAATTTCGCTTTCAACATTTTTGTCCTTGTCAACCGAAACCGGAGCAGTTTTTCCTTTCGCTTTTTTATCAGCGATATTATCAAAGTCGTATTTAAAGTAAACACTGCTTACATTTGCAGGAATGTTCTCTGCTTTTAGCTCAAAAGTGTATTTTTCGTTTAGCTTTCCATCAGAAATTGTATCGGGACTTATTTTTAATTCAAGATCCTTTGGCTTTACAGCGAATAGTTTTGCCGAATAACTATCCTTAAAGCTAAAAGTATATTCACATAGGTCGTCGGCTGGCTTATTTGCAGCTTTTTCGAAAAGTTTAAGATTTACCGATGCATCTGTGCCACCTGTGTTTACTGCCATAAAGAATAATATTTCGCCCGGCTTAATTCCTGTGATTTTGGCAGTTTGTCCATCTTGAACAACAGCAATAGATTTTGGAGCTTGATTCCCAGAAAGTTTTGCACCATTCATAATTTTGTAAACTTCCACCGATACATCTTTGCTGCCAGTAAGACTTACACTTACTTCTTTATTTGTAGGCATGGTGATAGTTTCTTTCTTTTCGGCTAGTTCGTTGGCGTTTGTTCCACTAAAATCGGCCAATGGAAAGTTTTTGAAGAATCCCGATGCATACGAGCCTTCGGTAAAAAATGCCCATCTGGCAAATGCCGAATAATGATAAGCCATGCCGTTGCTACCACCTGTTTTAGAGCGTAAAAATTCATCAAGTTTTACAAGAGGTGCACCTTGTGAAACAGAATTTATCAGTGTTGCAAAATCATATCCACATACCTCAACTAAGTAATAAATAAAAACTGAGGCATGATATTCATACTCATTTTTATATTTTGCATTCGGCTTTCCAGTAGTATTAAGCGGGTGGGAGAGCAGATCGTTAGGAATTTGCTTAAACATCTTCCAATATTGTTTTCCTGTCCAAGTGTTTATATTGTTTTTCCATGCTACACGATCGGCAGCGTACTCAGCGCAGGCTTCGATCCACCAAAAATCTTGGGCTCTTTTAAACCGCGTAAAATTGTAATATTCGGCCTGAATGCGGTGAAATAATTCGTGTCCAACAAAGCAACACGAAGTTTCATCGCCACGAAAATCGGTTAAATAAAGCTCTGCGCCCAGGTGAATATATCCGGTGTGCGACAAATACGAAGGCTCCGACGAAATCTGTGCTGTGTATGAATCGAGTTTAATATTTACATGATTAATTGTTTGTCCCCAAATCCATCCTGGTTTTATCACAGCTTCTTTTAATCCGGCTTTACGATAGTTTTCGAGAGCAATCTCGAACATTTCGCCAATATCCTGAATATATTTCGGATGATTCTTATCGTAAGAACTAATGCTAATGTTAGGTTTATATTTC
>JAQVGK010000087.1 GCA_028696755.1 Bacteroidales bacterium
TTCACACTTTCATTAATTGGCGCACGTATCATGTAGGATTAGAGGTAATATCACCAGATGGTTGTCCGGCCGATACTACCATAGGAATAACAGTTTTCCCAATTCCAGATGCCGAGTTTAGAGCCGACCGTGAAGCTGTAAGCCTAGGTTATCCACTAGTAAATTTTACAAACTATACCGAAGGTGGTTTTTGGTACAACTGGGATTTTGGTGATGGCAGCGGAAGTGGCGACACTAATCCTCAACATTCGTACACTGCTCCAGGAGTTTATACTGTTGTTCTAAGTGCAAGCTCGCTTTATGGTTGTTTCGATACTGCTAGTGTAAACATACAGGTTAACAATGAGCTTACTTTATACGCTCCAACAGCATTTACACCAAATTACGACGAGTTAAATGATGTTTTCAATGTTTTTGCTGCTAATATCGATCCCGATAATTGGAGTTTGTCGGTTTACAGCCGCTGGGGTGAGCTTATTTTCCTATCCGAAGATTACGAAGAAGGTTGGGATGGCAGGTACGACGATATGGAGTGCCCTCCTGGCGTATATTCTTGGTACGCTACTTTTAAAGACCTGTTTGGAAATATTTATTACGAATCGGGATATTTTACTTTGATAAGGTAGGGGGGATTCTACATTTTTTCACAACCCCAACTTCCCCTTCAATTCCGCCAATTGATTTTCGGTGTTTTGGATAGAATCGGATTTGTACAGGATTACAATTTCTTTATTGTTTTCGTCGCGAAGGATAATTTGATGATGTGGGTTTTTGTTGTCGGCAGATTCGGGTTTTTTAATTTCAAGAGATGATCCTTCTTTTATTTGATGCCAGTATCCAAGGCTAAAGATACCAAACAAATTAGAAGAATATTATACCCGTTTTGCGCTAAAATCTATTCTTACCGAGTTGTAAGAAAATGCTAGAAAAGCACCTACAAAAACAGTGGTAAATCCAATCCACGAATAAAAGCATACATAAATGCCAGCAGCAATAAGCAGGTAGCCAAAAATTGAACCTGACTTGCCAAAGGTTTTTTCGAGTTTAATGTTTTGCATTTGGTTTTTGCTAAATAGTTCTGACTAAATAAGTCCGAGGTCAAGCATTGCCTCTTCGCTTAGCATATCTTTTGACCAAGGTGGATCGAAAACAATATTAATGCTAACACCGCGAACATTTTCAACTGTTTTAACTGCAGCTCTTGCCTCTTCGATAAGTTGATCAACCATTGGGCAGTTTGGTGCAGTGAGTGTCATGTCGATGTCAACGTCATATTTTTCGTTTACATCAATTTTGTAAATCAATCCCAAATCGTAAATATTTACAGGAATTTCGGGGTCGAAAACAGTTTTTAATGCTGCAACAATGTTTTGTTCTATTTCGGTAATTTTATCCATACTACTTATTAATATTGGCATAAGCCATTGCATAAAGTTTAAGCTGCTTCACCATCGACATTAATCCGTTTGATCTGGTAGGCGATAAATGCTGCTGAAGACCGGTTTTTTCGATAAAATATAACTCGGCATCCAAAATCTCTTGAGGGGTTTTACCAGATAAAACTTTTATTAACAAAGATGCAATTCCTTTGGTAATAATAGCATCGCTATCGGCAATAAATTCTATTTTGCCATCCTTAAGCTCTGCATGAAACCACACTTTCGACTGGCATCCATTTATAATGTTTTGGTCGTTGTGATGCTCTTCGGGCATTGGAGCAAGCTCGTTGCCTATTTCTATCAGCAGAGCATATCTATCCATCCAATCATCAAAAGCTTCGAACTCTTGTATAATTTCGTCTTGTATCTCGTTAATCGACATTTTAAAAAAATTAAGAAGGGGTTCAAGACCTCATAGGCTTTGTTACGAAATAACCTGTTCTTTTTGACTTGCTCTTTTGTCCTTTTTCAGCGTTTCAAATTTCGCAAAGAGACGCAAGCTATTAGCTTCAATTTGTGCCTTGAAAAAGGACAAAATTACTGCATCAATTCTGTACACTTTATTCCGTAACAAAGCCTTAGATTTTACAATAATGCATCAAGCTTTGCTGTGAGCGTAGTTTTTGGTACAGCACCCACTACTTTGTCAACCACTTCGCCGTTTTTGATAAACAGAACGGTAGGAATATTTCTAATTCCATATTTCATTGAAATTTCGTTGTTGTTATCAACATCAACTTTGCCAATCACAGCTTTGTCGCCGTATTCGTGATGCATTTCCTCAATTATCGGAGCAATCATTCGGCATGGACCACACCATACTGCCCAAAAGTCGAGAACTACCGGTTTATCGGTTCCAATTACTAATTCTTCAAAGTTTGATTCGTTAATTTCGAGTGCCATAATTTTTTGTTTTAATTTATTTGTGCTAATTTATATTTTAATTTTTACTTCACCATCCTAATGTTTAACAAATATTTGTTTTTTTTTAACAATCAAAAATCGTATTATTTAATTTTTACTTTTAATGATTTTTTGGGCATGCTGCATGGGGCTAATTATGCTGAAGATTAACAATTTGTTAATTTTATAATTTTGCCAAATGTTACTTTCTGCACAAATGTCCACTTCAATACTATTTGAGCTCCATGCTCCATGCTCCATGCAATTTTTAATTCTTTCCTTTATATTAAGTTATTTACTCAACCTGCCAAATTCTTATTAAGTATTCATCAATTTTAGTTCAAATTAACATTTTCTACATAAGGATTGTTCTCGATATACTCAATAAATTCGTCGGTAAGACCAACTCGGTCGGTTCTCGAAAACATTTTAACACTTGAATTATCAAGGCTGTTATAGATTGAAAAGTTAATGTTAATTTTTCCTTTATTTTTCTTTACAGCAGTAATAAAGTCGTTAATAAACTCTTCGTTAATATTATCGACCGATAGCTGAAATGATAATTTTGAGAAATGGTTTTCTTTGATTTCAGATAGAAGAGCAACCTTATTTACAGTAAAGAAAGTTTTAGTTTTATCGGCAGTACTTTCTTTAAATGCAGCAAAAACCATTATCGAATATCCTTTTACAAAAAGGTTTTTATTATCGGTGTAATCTTTTCCAAAAACTGCAAAGCTGTACGATCCGGTATAGTCAATCATTGATATTTTTCCATAAGGCTTCCCGTTCTTCGTCATTCTTTCGGTAACATCGGTAACAAAACCCACAATTTTCAAGTCTCTCAACTTCGAAACTTTGTCTTCATCATCCATCTCGCGCAAAGGAGTTATTCTCATTGAGCTAATGATAAATCTAAAAGGATCGAGCGGATGCCCCGAAAGATACATGCCGATATGCTCTTTTTCAGTATCTAAAAACTTTAGCAAATCGTATTCTGGCATTACGGGGATATTTGGTTTTGTTATTTCCATGCTTTGCATTTCACCAAATAATGTCATTCCTGTGTTTGAAGATGATTGTGCATTGTTGCTGAACTTAATCAGCGATTCGATAAAAGAGTCGTTGTCGCCATCGGGAGAAAAAAGCTGAGGTCGAGAAACTTCCTTAAAACAATCTAAAGCACCTGAAAATGCAAGAGCCTCAAGATTCTTTTTATTAACTGCATTCAAATTCACGCGAGATACAAAATCGAAAATATCGGTATAAAGTCCATTTTTGGTTCTTTCTTCGATAATATTTTCAACAGCATTTGTTCCAACATTTTTAATGCCTGCCAAACCAAAGCGAATGTTTCCCTTCTTGTTTACTGTAAATCCTTGGTACGATTCGTTTACATCGGGACTAAGAACTTTTATTTTCATTCTCTTACACTCTTCCATTTGAATCCCGATTTTATCCATATCGGAGATGTTGCGTGTAAGGTTGGCAGCCATAAATTCGGCCGGATAATGCGCTTTTAGATAGGCAGTTTGATAAGCTACATAAGCATAGCAAACCGAGTGCGATTTGTTAAATGCATATTTTGCAAATGCCGACCAGTCTTTCCATATTTTTTCGATAAGCTCGTCGGGATTTTTTTTCTCTTTTTCGCAGCCTTCCATGAACTCGGGATTGTTTTTACAACCTTCGACGAATTTCTCGTGAAGTTTTTCCATGGTTTTAAAATCCTTTTTACCCATTGCTTTACGCAGAGTGTCGGATTCGCCACGTGTAAATCCTGCCAGTGCTCTCGACTGTAACATCACCTGTTCCTGGAAAACGGTAATCCCGTAAGTGTCCTTCAGATATTTTTCCATGATTGGATGATCGTAAACAGTTTTTTCCTTACCATGTTTACGTTTTACATAATCGGGAATATATTCCATTGGACCCGGACGATACAGTGCGTTCATTGCAACCAAATCGTTAAAATGGTTAGGCTTTAGCGCGCGAAGATGCGATTTCATTCCTTCCGACTCGAACTGAAATATCGAAGTTGTAGATCCGGTTTTAAAAACATTTAGAGTTTTTTCATCATCCAGAGGAACTATATCAATGTTAACATCAATATTTCGCGAGAGCTTGATATTATTTAAACATTCCTTGATAATAGATAGAGTTCTCAAACCTAGGAAGTCCATTTTAAGTAAGCCGATAGATTCTACAAAGCTACCTTCGTACTGGGTTGCAGCTAGTCCGGCTTCTTCTTTGGTTCGCATCAGCGGGATGTTATTATGTAAACTGTCTCTACCGATAAGCATTCCGCAGGCATGTACACCTGTTTGACGAACAGAACCTTCCAAGGTGCAGGCTATCGAAATAGCTTTGAGCATTGTCTGGTCGCCTTTTGCTCTGGCAGCTTGCATTTCTTCGGCGATAATTTTGCGAGTCTCGAATTTGGTAACGTCGTTGTCTCTTTCTTCTTTTCGAGCCGACATAATTTCTTTGTCGAGGTTTGCAATCACTTTCTCGAGAGAGCCAAGTTTTTTCTCGTCCTCAATAATGAGATTGTATGAATTGTCGAGTGCTCCTGTTGCAGATATTTTTTTTGTAAGTGCATTTACGTCGGCAAGTGGAACTCTCAAAATGCGGCACACATCTTTAAGCGAACCTTTTGCTTTCATGGTTCCGATGGTGCAGATATGAGCAACTTTATCTTTACCGTATTTTTGGGTAACGTATTCAACAACCTGAGCGCGACCATCGTCGTCGAAGTCGATATCCACATCGGGCATCGAAATACGATCGGGATTTAGAAAACGCTCGAACAGGAGATCGAAGGCAATGGGATCAACATCTGTGATTTTTGTGCAGTATGCAACTGCCGAACCGGCTGCCGAACCACGACCTTTGCCGACAAGTACGCCCATCTCTCTTGCTTTTGCAATAAAATCCTGAACAATGAGGAAGTATCCAGGATAACCCATGGTTTTGATAGTATTCAGCTCAAAATCTAGGCGTTCGCGAATATCTTCGGGATAGTTTTCTCCGTACCTGTCAATTGCTCCTTTGTAAACAAGATGAGCCAAGTAATCCGATTCGTATTTTATTCTTAGTACAGGCTCGTATCCACCCAGAGCGTCATATCTCTTTTGCGAGAATTCTTCGATAAGTGCCTCTTCGTTATATTTCGCTCTCCAATCCTCCATCAAACCAAAGCTTGCTGGAATTGGGAACTCGGGCATAATAGGGTCTTTGTCGATTCCAAACTCTTCAACTTTGGCTGCGATTTCCATTGTGTTTGCTAGCACTTCGGGATGGTCTGGGAAAATTGACTCCATTTCTTCGGGAGTTTTTAACCATTCCTGCTTGGTGTAGCGCATGCGGTTTGGATCGTCGATATCGGCATTTGTGGTAAGGCAAACTAAAACATCGTGAGCTTCGGCATCCTCTTCGTTAACAAAATGAGAGTCGTTGGTGGCGATAATTTTTACATTATGTTTTGGACCAAGTTCAAATATTTTTTCGTTAACCAGTTTTTGCACATCCGAAACCTCACGCTTTTGAACAGCGTCATCGGATGGATGATGCATAACTTCGAGGTAAAAATCATCACCAAAAACTTCTTTATACCATTCAATAACCTTTTCGGCTTCTTCGATGTTGTTATTTGCAATAAGTTTTGGAATTTCGCCACCTAGACAAGCCGAAGATACAATAATCCCCTCGCTATGTTCTTTAAGCAAATCCTTATCGATTCTGGGTTTCATGTAGAATCCTTCAAGATTTGCTTTGGAAATCATTTTAACAAGATTGTGATAGCCTGTAACATTTTTTGCTAATAAAACCAAGTGGTAACCCGATTTGTCGCCTGGTTCGTTGCGATCGTACATTGTGCGTTTGGCAATATAAGCTTCGCAACCCAAAATCGGTTTGATTCCGTTCTTTTTGCATTGAGAGTGAAATTCTTTTATTCCTAGCATGGTGCCATGGTCGGTAAGTGCAAGGGCTGTCATTCCAGTTTTTTTGACTTTGGAAATGAGCGCACCTATTCCGGCTGCTCCATCAAGGATAGAGTATTGTGAGTGAACGTGTAAATGTGTAAATTCAGGCATTATAAATATCAGTTTTTCAAAAAATTACAGGACTATAAAAATACTGTAAAAAGAAACTATGGCAATCAAAAATCTTTGTAAGATTTTAAAAAGAAATTAACATCAGTTATTTGATTATAAGTTTTACTGTCTTGTTTTGGTTTTTAGCTGTGTATAACCAAATATGTACCCTTAATTTATTTTCACAAAGTCAATTCTCGATTCTGTATATCCATCCATTTTTCCTCCCATCGAGAAGTCTTTAACAGTTAAACAGAGTTTTATTTTTTCCTTGTTTTTTAGTTTTTCAATTTCTTCGGACGAAAGTTGCTTTTTAAAATCATCTGCATTACTAATGTAACAAAATTGCATGAGTTTGGTTTTATAGCCATCATACTCAATCATGATATTTTTGTGTGGATTGGAGTCTTCAGTTATCTGAATAGCAAGCTCTCCCCACATGTCATCAATCATAACTTCTCCACAAACTTTAAACTCCCCCTTTAAAGTAAACCCAAACGATCGGTCTTTTTCGAAAATGTAATTCTCTACAGTTAAGTTATTAAAGGTATTGCCATTTTTTATTTGATCGGGACGAATTATCACTTCTTTTTTAAAGCTTTCTTCTTGAGTTATGTCTGTGTCGTTTTGAGTACTGTCGCTCATCTTATTATTATCTTCGTCTTTGCTCGAAGTGTTGGCACTGTTGCTACATGCAAGATTTAGCAGTGTGGAGAAAAGAATAGCCAAATAAAGAACAGATAGATTTTTCATTGTGTTAATTTTTTTAGTTTATCGAGGCTAAAATTACTTATTGTTTTGTTAATCTACAATGACATTTGTTTTTACAGAAAATAATATCATAGTTTTACAATTAGTGTAATCTGCATTGGTGATTGTTCATTAGTGCTTTATCAATATTAATGCTTATCGTCCTAAGATTATGATATTATTGTTATTTTTGCCTAAACTAAAACTATGAAATTATGAAAAAAGTAGTGATTTTATCAGCATTGATTTTAGCTGTTTCAACAATGTTTGCTCAAGGAGCTGGAAACTGGATGTATCAGAGTAAATCCGGAAAGCTGAATAGTAGTTTTGATGGGGATTTTAAGGATTATACTGAAAACTCGAATATTGCAGCATATCAGCAATCATATTATTACAACTATTCTGGATCGAACGACACTGTAATTTATATTGATGTTAAAGCATTAATGAATGTAAAGGCCGACAGTTACATTATGATTTTAGGATTATCTCAAATTTCGGAAAGTTTGGAAACATGTTTTGATTTAACCGATCAGCGAATTGCAACTTTTCTAACTGAGGCAGGCATTAGCGAGCAGGATGTATATGTGGATTTTATTTCACAAACGCCGATTTTTGCACGAGAAAAGGAAAAAAAGATCTTTAGTAAAAAGTATGTTGAAGTTCCAAAAGGCTACGAGATAAAAAAGAACATTCACATTCGTTATTCCGATCGCAAACTGGCCGACAAATACTTAAAGCTAGCTGCAAAAAACGAAATTTACGACATCATACGGGTTGATTATATTGTGAACGACCATAAAGCTGTTTACGAAACTTTACGTAACGAATGTATTGGTTTGCTAAATAAGTATCTAGCTGATTTTGCAAAAATGGGTTATACATTCGAAGCAGATTACAAATCACTCGAAGAAACAAATTCTTGCACTTATCCAATTAGCTGTTACTCATCCTTTTCGTCATACATGCCTTCTAATTATCAACCTCTGGTTGGAAATGCAACTGACGTAACTCTTGTTAATCCTAACGAAAACATAAATATTTTTTACAGTAAATTGCCATATAATAGTTACGATATTATTATTAATGGTGATATGGTTGAACCTGCTGTTCAGTTTTCACAATATATCAAGTTGAAAATTGTTCTTAAGAAAAAGTAAATCAATTGAGCTTTTTAGGTTCAAATATATAGATCTAATAGAGATTAGTTGGGCAAGTATTGATTTTTTAAAATATTAAAGAATCATTTGTTGGCGAAAAAATAACGTGCGAAAATTGGTCGCATAATGCGATAATTGTTCTACGAAGCGACGCGGGCAGGCCTTGAAGAACCGCCGGGCCAGCTCCGGCCTTGTGAAAGCTGAAATGATTAGAACTGTAGCAATGAGGTTTATCCCGCCTTGCATACAGTTCTATCATTTCAGCTGAGCGGGGGGAAGGTTCGGTTCTTCTTGATTTTTTTGTAACTTTTTTTATCAAGAAAAAAAGTTAGAATGGTAAATAAAAAAAAAAGATATCAAAAGAAAAATGTAAACGTAACGACGTTGAATTGAATTTTAAAATTATTACTAATTTTAGTTTTTAAACTTTTATAAATGGAATTTAAACGTAAAGATATTTCGGAGCTTATAAAGCAGTTTACCACAAAACGTGTGCTCATTATTGGTGACGTGATGGTTGATTCGTATATGTGGGGTAAGGTAAACAGGATTTCGCCCGAGGCGCCTATTCCTGTCGTTTCCGTTACAGGTAGGGAGTATAGATTAGGAGGTGCTGCAAATGTTGCTCTTAACATTAAATCTCTTGGTGCCGAGCCAATACTGTGCTCCGTAATCGGTGATGATGATAAAGCTTTAGTGTTCAGCGATTTGCTTAAACAAAATTCAATGTGTGCCGACGGTCTGGTTAAACTTAGTGGAAGAAAAACCACTACTAAAACCCGAATTATTAGTGGCAGTCAGCATTTGCTAAGAGTTGATGATGAAATTGATACTGCTCTTGAAAACTCAGATTCAGATATTCTTGTCGCAAGAATAAAGGAACTATGTTCTAAATCGAAAATTGATCTCATTATTTTTGAGGATTATGATAAAGGAGTTCTTACCGATTATAACCTACCCTTGATAATTGAATTTGCAAAATCAATGGGAATAGTTACAGCAGTTGATCCCAAGAAACGAAACTTTATGAATTACAGGGGTGTAAATTTATTTAAGCCTAATCACAAAGAGTTTTGCGAGGGAACCAAATCCGAGATTGCAAAGAACGATTTTGTAAATTTAAAAACTGCCGGCGAGAAGTTTTTAGCCGAAACTGGAAATCAGTATTTGTTACTGACATTATCCGAACATGGAGTTTATATTACAGATAATAAAAGTAGCTACCACCAGCCAGCAGTTTTAAGAGATATTTCCGATGTGTCGGGTGCGGGCGATACCGTGATAAGTGTTGCAGGATTGCTTTTATGCGCTGGAGCCGATATGGAAACTATTGCAACAATTTCAAATATTGCAGGTGGCTTAGTGTGCGAAAAAGCTGGTGTTGTTCCAGTAAATCCACACGAGTTGATTTTAGAATTTCCAGAATAGTAATTCAATGTCGTTTAGTTAAAGCTTTCAATAATAGATTTATTGTTAAAAACCATCCATCAATAAAATGTTAATGTC
>JAQVGK010000088.1 GCA_028696755.1 Bacteroidales bacterium
TGGCATACAAATAGTTACATCTGGCGTGTCGTCGCCTTTACAAGCATCCTCGTTTAGCTTTTCAACTAATGGATCTAGTTTGGCAACAGATTTATCGAATGCCAAACTTTGGTCAACTGGTAGCTCAAGTCTGTTTGCAACAACAACTCAAATAGGATCAACTTATGTTAATCCAGATGGTACATTTACCATTAATAGTGGTTCAAATTTGCCAGTTAGTTTAGCAAGCGGCAATAATTACTTTTGGTTGACTTACGATATTAGCAGCACAGCCAGCATCGGAAACTTTGTTGATGCAGAATTTATTTCAGTAAATGTTGGTACGGTAGAAACTCCAACCGTTGGATCACCTAATGGAAACCGAGAAATAGAAATCGTTTATTGCACACCAACTTACTCTAGCGGTGGCTCTAACGCTAACATTACAAATGTTACTTTAGAAAATCTTAATGATAATCCACCTGCAAACAATTCTCCATACTTTTTCGACCGAACAACCGCACAGAATGATGTGCCAATGTTAAATGCAGGGCAATCCTACAATATAAACATAACTTTGGGTTCTGATGGTAACCAATATTCTGGTGTGTGGATTGATTTTGATGTTGATGGAACTTTTGAAACCACAGAGTTTTTCTCTGCAGGATCAAATGCAGGAAGTAATGGCACGTCAACATTTTCGATTGATGTGCCAGCTGGAGCAACTATTGGTGAAACAATAATGCGAGTTCGGGGTGGGGATGACTCTGCTGTTCAAAATACACATGCTTGTGGAGCATCTGCGAGTTCTTATGGGCAAGCGCTCGACTATAAAGTAAGTATTACCAGTCCAGTAGATATGAGTTATGTTTCGTCAAATGTTACTCAACTCAATACCACAATAATATCGGCTGGAGCACAGAATCAAGAAATTTTATGTCTTAAAATTGTGTGCTCAGGCTCACTAAATCCTTTAGAGGTCAGCGATATTGTTTTGAGAACAGATGGATCTACATCTCCGCTAATCGATATTGAGAATGCAAAAATTTGGTTTACTGGTACAAGTTCAACTTTTTCAACAAGTTCTCAGTTTGGAGCCACGTTTGCAAATCCACCGTCTGCTGGAACAGATATGACTATTAGCGGAACACAAGTGTTAAATCCCGGCAATAATTATTTTTGGTTGACTTATGATATTCCTGCAACTGCCACGGATGGAAACTTTGCAGATGCGCTTGTTGCAAGTTTTGTCCTTGACGCATCGTCACAAACGCCTGCTAACAATGATCCTTCCGGAAATCGTCAGATAATGCAAGGATGTTTATTTACACTTACATTGAATGACCAATATTCCGATGGATGGGAAGGTGGAACTATAAATGTTGAGGTTGACGGGTTTACTGTTTTAAATAATGTAACTCTTGCTTCAGGCACTTCAACAAGCTTTAGTTTTGTTGCTGAAACTGGTGACGAAATTATTACTACTTATAGTGCAGGTACAAATCCTTCAGAGAACTCATATATAATAACAAATCCCAATGGAGCTTTTGTTATGATGAGTGGCGAAGACGGGACGGTTCCCGTCGGTAAAACTGCATCTGCTGATTGTAATGCGGTAGATGCATTTACTAGTAATAATAATGCTTACCAGAACGATGACGCAGGTTTCATTATTACAAGAAATACCACTAGCCAGTCGGGTTCGGTTTGGAATAATTTTAAAATTGACCTTACACAAAATTTCTCGATAGAGTTTGATATTTATATGGGTAACCATGAAGGAGCTGATGGAATTGTATTTGCAATGCAAGGTTTGTGCACTTCGGCTGGAACAAATGGGAGCGAACTTGGATTTGGTGGAATTACTAATTCTATTGGCGTTGAGTTTGATACTTATGAAAATGGTGGCTGGTCAGATCCAGTTGCAGATCATATTGCAATTATTAGTGGTGGTAGCGTTGACCATGCTGCGGCAACAAATCTTGATGGCCCTGTGGATGTAAGCAATCTTGAAGATGGAGTTTGGCGAAGTGTTATTGTAGAGTGGATTTATTCGGATGTTAATTCACAAACTATGCGCGTTACTTTTGATGGTACTCCACAATTGACCTACACAGATGATATTATAACAAATTACCTTGGAGGTAGCGATGAAACTTTCTGGGGTTTTACTGGATCAACTGGTGCAGAGTATAATTTGCAAAAGGTTAGAATAACATCATATCCAAGCAATTCAACTGAGCTTACAGACATTACTATTGATTTGGGAAATTCTGTTAATGTTGAGGTCGCTGGTGGAGCAAATAGCTATTCTTGGGTTCCAGATGATGGCTCTGTTTCTGATCCAACAGCACCAAATCCTGTTTTAAGTCCCACAGTAACTACAGAGTATACTTGCAATATTGAGGATGGATGTGGTAACATTATAACTAATAAATTTACTGTGTTTGTTAATGCAACTTTACCTGTTGAGTTGGGAGATTTGTATCTGATTTGTGATGGCGATCAAACTATTTTAAATTGGAACACACTTTCCGAGAAAAATAACAAATGTTTTGTTGTTGAGAAATCATACGATGCAAAAAAGTTTTACTGTATTGATACCGTGGCAGGTAAAGGAAACTCAAATGCCGAAGTGAGATATGTAATTAGCTATCAAACTGAGAACCAGCCAGTTTATTATCGTTTGAGACAAATTGATTTTAATGGAGAATCATCACTTTCCGAAATCATTTATAGTAATTGTGTTGCTGAACATTCAGAAGAAATCAAAATTGAAGTTTTTCCCAATCCTGTGTCTGATGTTTTAAACATTAAAGCAGATCAACCAGTATTTGGAAATGTTGCAGTTGAGATTTTCGATCTTAGTGGAAAAATTGTCTTCTCTCAAAGGATTAACGGTGGTAACGAACCATTTAATGCAAGAATAAGCATGGAGGCTTTGATTCCGTCATCGTATCTTGTGCGAATTACTACAGATACTGAGGTGCTAAATTTCAGAATCGTAAAACACGAGGTTTTTTAATAAATGTTTAGTTGGTGGTTTACAGACGGTTATGCTAATATGGCTGCCGTCTTTTTTCAAACCGTCAATTTTTACTATTTGACAATACAAAAAAAGTTTTTGACCATTGATAAGACATACATTTGCAATCAAATTTAAACATAGAAATTACCGGAAACAAAATCTCTCAAATTAAATCTCTCCCCCGAAGCTGCTGATGTATCCTCTTATCCTCGGACCTTCTCACAGGTCGGCAACAGCAAATTATCCTCAAAATCCAGTTCAATTAGGCAGTTAAGGGGAGATTTTCCGGTTTTTGTTTTAATTAGAAATACTTATATTTGCATAAAATCACTGTGATGCCTAAAATTATTATCTATATTTCCACTTGGTTAATCGTACTATCATGCAGCAATAACGACAAGTCAGATGTTGTACCCGAATGTAGGACTACAAGTTACGATGCTGATGAGGTTGTTACAATAAGTAATAATGGGGCTAAAATAATAGAGTTTCAATTACTTATAAACGATACTGAATTTACAAGTTGGGTAGCTATAATTACATTTATTAAGGAAATGCCAGACAAATATCACGGGGAGCCCTTAGAGTTAAAAGCCTTCAGATTTGTAAATATGTATAGTTTCTCGGATAGCAAAATTGCAAGTCAAAAATATGAGAATTCTCCTTTCGTGTTGCTTTCATCAGTTGGGGGTGGTTTATGTGGAACCCGTTCGGCCGTGCTTACTAATATTTTAATTGCAATGGGTTTTCAAGCACGCAGTTGGTGTGTTGAGGGGCATGTAATCACCGAGGTATACTCGGACGATAAATGGAAAGTATTAGATCCGCATTTTGGAGTTTACTTTTTAAATGATAATTTGGAAATTGCGTCATATCAGGAATTATGTGAAAATCCGGACTGGTTTGATGATACGGCGAGGTACGTATTAAATAATAGGACAGAGAGTGCTTTGTTAAGTGTTTACATGTTCGAGTTTGGAAAAATGTTTTCCTCATTAGAAGATAATAGACTTTATAATACTCACTTCGAAAATCATTCGAATTTTCGTAGTAATTTTTCAATTCCTTCGGGAGCACAGTTCACTTTTCCATTTAGCAATAGTGATCGAGGTTCTTTTTATTTGGTTTCTAAATTTTCTATCCCTAACAATTATTGTGGTGAACTTATTGTGCCTTTTACTCCCGATAAGATTTTGGGCAGTGGGTTAGTTAGAATAAACGGTGAGGTATATAAAGTGGATAGCTGTTTGACAAACTTTAAGGATTTCGATGTTGATTTTGGAAATTTTGAAGTATTAGTGAATTTTGGTTTGGACTTTTACTTTTTCATAAATTATGCTACTTATTATCCATATGTTGAGAATAATTTCACTCTAACTGGAAGTAATATAAACAGTCTTGCAATAAAAGTTGAGCATAAAGATATATTTGATGAAGTTATTATTCCTAAACACAGAGATCTAATGTTCAAAGTTGTTTTTGAAATATTACATGGAAGCAAAGATGGAGCTCAGAGTCATGTGTTCGAATCACGAGAACATAACTTGAAAGTTTTATGTGATTCGCTTTGTTATTATTCAAAAACAGAAAACAAATTTGTAAATTCTATTATTGTTAATAATAATCATGCCTTGCAAGAATATTTGTTACAGCAAATGTTACTTTTCTTGTCGGCAAAATGTGATTGTGATGATGTGAATACAATTCCTGATGATTTGGAAACAAAATATTAAATTGTTTCATTCCCATTAGCAAGTTTTACAACAGATTCCCAAATACTCCATTCATTATTTCCCCATTCGTGATAAATGTGTAATAGGCTAGGGTAGAAGCTCGTTTTAAATCCATCGTGTGTGTATCCTTTTGTTTTATCCCATGCAATATCATTATTAGCATATTCGGTAATCCAATTAAATTCTTGTGGAATTGTTGGTTGATTTTGTAAACCAAATTTCCATACCGACAAAGCAAGTGTTCCTTGGTCGCGGGTTTTTGTGTATGGATTTGAAAATTCTTTAATTGTTTGTTCGTGCCAGTAGTTTAAAAAATCAGCAGAAGAATCATCAAACAAAAACACTCCGCCATTCCAGTGCTGCCAGTCGGGCGAGATGGTTACATCATATTCTTTTTTAAGATAATCGGTTAAGTGAGTGCATTGTGGTGCCTTAAACTCGTACTTTTTACCTTCTTTATCTTCCCAGAAATTGCCAGCTTTGTTAAATTTGATACCGGCTGTACCCCAAAGTCTTTTTTCGTAGTATGGATAATCAAATAATACAATTTCTTGCTCGGTATTGTACCAGCATTTATTCGATTTTTCAAAAGTGTAATTACCAAGTTTAAAGTCTTTAACTGGCAAAACGTAACGGTTAAGAATATACGAGATGTTTTTGAAAAAGTGTTTTAGCGGTTTTGCACGATATAGATCAAAAATTGCTAATAGCTCTTCCGACTGTTTTTTTATTTTGCTATCAGTCAGATTTATTTTTCCGAATAATTGGCTAAGTTTTTCATTAAAAATGTCTTCTTCTTTTGCATTTGCTTCAACACAATCGCAATTCATTGCATGTGGCGAAAATTCTTTCATAACACAATGGTCTTTTGCAAAACTAATCGGCGATTTATAGTATTCGAAAACCTTATCAACACCATTATTCACAGCAACAATATCACCATCTAAATAACAATAGTTGTGTCCACGTTCAAGAAATTTGTTTATGCCAGTTTTTATAAAAATACTTGCCTGGTGATTGTTGAATTCATTTGGAGTTTCAACCTCTATAATATTATCGTGTTCAATTATGATTTCATTTCTTTTTGAATCAGTTAAAACAATAATTTCGTTCTTAGAATAATGCCTCAAAAACTTAAGCGAAAAGTTTAACTCCTCGATATGTTCTTTTCCACCGCAAACTACAAAAACGAATTTGTTCATATCTTTAATTTATCCATGTTTGAAACCATTCCTCTAAAACAGCAATTTTCCAAAGCCTCCAATGATCTTTATTTTCAAGAGAATTGTCAATAGCTGCTCTGTTAATTATTCCAGCAGTAACTAATTGTGATTTTTCTAAATTTCTACGATACCAATCAAAATCCATATAATATTTATCAGGACCAGTAAAACCTTGTTTTTTTCTTTTTAATATTTCGGCAGGAACTGTTCTTTTCAGGATTCGGCGAAGAATGATTTTTTGCTTTTTATTGTCAAAATATACTGATGGATTTAAACTAAGCATTTTATTGCAGATTTGCGAGTTGAGAAATGGAACTCTTACTTCGAGAGAGTTTGCCATACTTGCGCGATCAACTTTAGTTAAAACCAATTCGCCCATAAAGCACTTAATGTCCATTATTTGGAAGCGCTTGGGCGTAGGAATATTTTTGTCAAAGTATTTCCGGTAGAATCTATTTGTATCGGCAGGAATAAAAGAATGAATTTCGGGATTTAGCAATTTCTTTAGTTCTTCACAATCAAAATTTCCCATTGCCATAGCTTTTGCATAACTATCAACATCAAAATAATTTACAGGTAATTCCCAACCCCATTTTTTCGAATCTTTAATTTGTGATTTTGTAACATGCCACAAATATTCGCGGTGCCATGTGTATCCAGCAAATAATTCGTCGGCACCCTCGCCAGAGAGAACGGCTTTATTAAATTTTGATGCCAGTTTCGATACCTGATATGTTGGTATTATAGAAATGTCAGCAATGGGTTCATCATAGAAATACATCAAATCGTTAAGAATGTCAAGCGAAGTGCTGTCTAAAACCTCCGAATGGTGAGTTGTCTTGAATTTTTTTGCAACTATTTCGGCATACTGATGCTCACTATTCTCCCAATCTTTAAATCCAATAGAGAATGTGTTGAATCCCTTTTCAAATTCAGTGAAATATTTAACCATTGCTGTAGAGTCATAACCACCACTAAGAAAAGAACCCACAGGGACATCGCTACGAATATGTATGCCGACTGATTTCCTCAACAACTGATCTATTTCTTTGACAATACTTTTTTGTTTAGATTCATCATTTCCAAGTCCTAATTTAAAGTATTCTATTTTGTTAATCTTTAAATCGTTTGTGATTTCGATAAAATGAGCAGGTTCAATTTTAAAAATATTTTTGAATATAGTTTTTGGTGAAGGTATATAGCGATAAATGAAGTATTCGGCAAGCGATTCGAAATCAATCTCTCGTTTAATGTCTCTATTCATTAGAATAGCTTTAATTTCTGATGCAAATATAAGATGTTGATTATCAATGAAATAGTATAATGGTTTTATCCCGAATTTATCACGCGCCAAAATAAGTTTTTGATTTTTTGCATCCCATAAACCAAATGAGAACATTCCTTCGAGCATATTAATCATGTCAGTTCCCCATTCTTCGTAAGCATGCAAAACAACCTCAGAATCTGTTTCTGATTTAAAAATATGATTTTTAGATTTTAATATTTCGCGAAGTTCGATATAGTTATAAATTTCGCCGTTGATTGTAATCCAGATAGTTTGATCTTCGTTACAAATTGGCTGAATCCCTGTTTCGCTTAAATCAAGAAACGATAAACGGCGATGCCCAAGTGCAATATTATCCTTTTCGGAAAAATATGATCCGAAACCATCAGGACCGCGATGTGTAAGAGTGTCACGCATCTGGTCGAAGAGTTCCCGATCAACGGGAGAGTTTTTACTCCACCATCCCGTTATCCCGCACATAATAATAGTCGTCTTTTAATTGTTTAATATCTGCTTTATTTGCATAAGCTAGGTGCTTTTCATACAGTTTAAGCGATTTTTTGTAGTCTTTCAATGGTTTTGAAAGCTCCTTTTTAGATTTTAAAATTAAGCGATATTCGTTGCAAATACTTTTGTAAATCTCTGGTTTATTGTAATCCCATGATTTATCTAAAAGTAAACTTTCTAGAATTTTTATATTGTTTAATTTGAAATCAACAATATCATATTTTTTCGATATCCCTTGTGGGTGATCATTGTAAACAGACCATGCTTCGTTAAAATATTTGAATTTTGAACCTTTTATTATTTCAAGATGTAGTGCCCAGCTTAAAGAGAACTCCGATGCAGAATATTTCTTTAGAAATCCCACAATATTTGTATTTCTAAAAATTAGGGAAGCCGTCGGAATAATGTTTCTTTCGATAATAGCCCATGGCATAAAGTCAGAAGAATATCTATTAAACTGTGAATACGTTTTCCATTGGTCTTGAGTGCGTTTTAGAAAGTGAACATCTTCACTTTGATTAGCCTGAGCAATTCTTGCATCGTGAAAGCATCCAGCATAGTCTGGATTATTTTCGAGAAAATCTATTTGTGTTTGAATTTTGTTCTCGTTGCACCAATAATCGTCGCCATCGAGAAAACAGAAATATTTGGCCCTAACATATCCAGCAAGTTTTGTTGCCGACTTTAATGCACCAATATTTGTGTCATTAATAATCAGTTCGACTTTATCAGGATTTGTTTTAGAAATATTCTTCAAGATTTCTGTACTCCCATCATTTGAACAATCGTCGAGCACAACAATTCTAAAATTATAGTTTGTTTTTTGACACAACACCGACTCAATACATTGCTTAATGAAATCCTTGTGATTGTGGGTTAGGATTGCGATGTCGAGGATTGAATTAGTTATTGTCATGAACGAGTTAATTCGTTTTTCTGTGTATTAAATCTACAATATCTTTAAAACAAGTTAGGCTATCTAGTTCTTCATCTGAAATCTCAATATTGTAAATCTCTTCAATATCAATGATAATATCAACAACTCTGGCTGAGTTTATTTTAAGATCGTTGATGATGCTTGAGTTGTCATTGAAGCCGTTCCATACTTCTTTATTGAAAGTATACTTTTTGAGAATTTCAATTACTTGATGTTTAATGCTTTCCATAGTTACAGATTTTTTACAAATTTACTCAAACTTTTTTAAAATCAAGCACGAATTCACGTCTCCAAATCCAAAACCTGCTTTTGCAACGTATTTTAGTTGGGCATTATGAACGGATTTTTGCGGTATTTTATTTTTGTCCCATATTTTTACTATTTCAGAATGCAAATCTTCACAATTAATGCTAGGATGAACAAAATCTTCGTGTAATTGTAAAACAGTAGCAATAGTTTCAACTGCTCCGGCAGCACCAATCATGTGTCCAAGAATGGATTTTGGAGCATTGAGGTATGGAAAGTCCTTATTTATACTTAAAGCTTCCTTCCAAATTGCAATTTCCTTCGGATCGGCTTTTGTGCCTGTTAAATGTCCACTTATTAGATCGATTTCCTGACCTGGTATGTGTGCATTAATTAATGCTTGTTTGATGCAGTCTTTGGCTTTTTCAGGGTTTGAAGCTGTCATGGTCCCTCCGTTTCGTTGGCCTCCTGAATTTATTGACACTCCTACAATTTCTACATAAATTTTTGCGTTTCTTTCTACTGCGTTGTCATAATTTTCAAGAATTAATACCCCAGCGCCAGAAGAAGGAACAAACCCATTTGCCGATTCACTCATTGGTCTGCTGGCTTTTTTAGGGTTATCGTTAAAACGTCTGCATAGTAACCTCATGGAGTCAAACCCTGCCCAAACATATGGAGAATATGGTTCGGTGCCTCCTGCAAGCATGATTTTAGCATTTCCTGTTTTTATTCTTTCATATGCCAATGCAATTGCTTCTGTCCCTGTTGAGCAAGCAGATGAATTTGCTGTCGTCTGATTTGCAAGGGCGAGTATTTTTGATAATGCTGCAACTGAGCCGTTCATCATCCATTGTTCTAGTGTCTGACTTCCAATGTTTTTGACTTGTCCGG
>JAQVGK010000089.1 GCA_028696755.1 Bacteroidales bacterium
AGCAAGATCTTCAACTAAAACACCATCTTTGTAAATTTCGTAACCAATCCCACAAACTTGATCAATAAGTCCGTTTGAATAAATATTTGCAGTTACATTGATGTCTTCGTTAAGCATATAATCTTCTAATATTTCGCTGAATTCGATTTCAGGAGTTAGAACAACTATTTCGATAGATTCTTGACCAATTGCCATTGGAGTTTCACAGGTAGCTGCAACATAATCATCATGGACTAATCCATCACAATTTGTAGCAGTGAAACTTGTGCCTGTTGCAGTTCCGACATTAGAACAGCTATATAAAATAGAAACCATTTCGTAAACACCAGGAGTGGTAAAATTAGCAGTAAAATCTACTGGACGATTTCTGTTTACACAATAATTGTCGAAAACTCCAAGTGTGAAAGCGCCAATTTCATCTTCTCCCACTATAACTTCGATCATACCAGAACCTGAAGTTATTTCTCCATTGTAATAAGTGTCGCCTTCCTGTCTAACAGAATATGTTATTGTTCCATAATCAGCAATGTCTTCAACTAAAACTCCATCTTTGTAAATCTCGTAACCAATTCCACAAAGCTGATCAATTAATCCGTTTGAGCTAATATTAGCTGTAACGTTTACATCATTTAAAATTGAATATTCAGCTTGTAATCCAGTAAATTCAACTTCTGGAGCCAAAACTTCCATTTCAACTTCCATTTGGTTTATTAAAATTGGGTTTTCGCAAACTGCTGCAACCATATCATAGTGTTCTAAACCATCACAACCTGCTGCAATATAGCTTGTTCCTGTAGCAATTCCTTCATTTGTACATCCATATAAATTTGAAACCATTCTATAAACGCCTGGTTGTACAAAATTTGCTGTAAAATCAATAGGACGATTTCTATTAACACAGTATGTATCGAAAATTCCTAAAGTAAAAGCACCAATTTGGTCTTCGCCTAGAGTTACTTGAATCATTCCAGAACCTGTTGCGATTTCGCCATTGTAATAAGTGTCACCTTCTTGTCTTACTGAGTAAGTTAAAGTTCCATAATCAGCAATATTTTCAACTAATACTCCATCTTTATAAACTTCGTAACCAATACCACAAAGTTGATCAATAATTCCATTTGAGTTTAATGTAGCTGTTACATTAATATCAGATAAAATTGGATATTCAGCTTCGATGCTAGAATAGCTGAATTCTGGTGTAGGTCCTTCAAGAACATTCATGATAAATTCATCACTACTTAAAACTACTGGACCTTCACAAGTTTCTGCAACTAAGTCCGGATGAACTAAACCATCACAAGTGCCGTTTGCTGTAAAATCAGTACCAGTAGCAGTGCCAGTGTTTGTACATGAATAAATGTAATAAACTACTTTGTATTCGCCAGGAACAAATGTTGTTGCATGGAACTCAATTGGTCTGTTTCTGTTTGTACAATAATTGTCGAAAATCCCTAAGGTAAACGCTCCTATTAAATCTTCTCCAACTTCAACCTGAATCATTCCCGAACCATCTGTGATTTGTCCTGTGTAATAAACATCACCTTCTTGTCTTACTTTGAAATAGGCTGTTCCAAAATCGGAAACATTTTCAATAAGCACGTCATCCTTGTAAATTTCGTAACCAATTCCACAAATCTCATCAATAACGCCATTTGAATAAACTTCGCAGGTGACAAAGTTGTCCACATTTGTGTAATATGTGGTTTGAAGGTCGTTAAACTCCACCCAAGGAGCTTGAGCATTTAATAATTGCGAGGAAAGCGTCAGTCCTGCAATCAGAATTAAAAGTAATTGTTTTTTCATGCGATATAAATTTAAATAAAATTAAACATTAATATTTTCTTGAATACATTTATCTTAAAAATACAGAAATCAGTATAATTTAAAATAAGAATTCACAAATATAATAAAATTTTAAGAAATAGTGGAAAAATTAAAATTTTTATAAAATAATTTTATTAGTTGGTAAATGTAAACATGTCCTTCCAACGTTTCTGTTTTTTTTGTGATCAAAGCATATTGAAAAAACTTATCTCTTGTATAGTATGATTTGAAATAATGACAAAAAATCTTAATATAAAGTTAAACCTTTAACACATCTGCATTATTCTTGTTATTTTTGACGTTGAATAAATGTAGAGAACTATTTTCGGAGAACCGAGAAATTTATTAATAAACTTATTGAGATGAAAACAAGTTTTGGTATTTTAGCAGGAACATTATCAGCAGTGATATTGTTTTCTTCGTGTAATAATAATAAAACTGAAAAGATGGATTTTGAAATTGTGTATCCAGAGACTAGACAGGATGAGGTTAAAGATACTTATTTTGGAATCGAAGTTGCCGATCCTTTTCGCTGGCTCGAAGATGATAATTCGCAGGAAACTGCCGATTGGGTAAAAAAGCAGAACGAACTCACTTTTAAGTATCTCGAGAATATTCCTTACCGAAAAAATATTAAAGACAGATTGCTAAAAATTTGGGATTATCCTAAAGTTTCTGCACCAGTACACCAATCAGGAAAATATTTTTATTACAGAAACGATGGTTTGCAAAATCAAAGCGTTTTGTTTTATAAAGAGGGAATGAAAGGCGAAGAAATTGAACTTCTGGATCCAAACGAATTTGATAAGGATGGAGGTGTTTCTCTTTCTGCAATTGCTGTTTCGGATGATGGTAAGTATTTGGGATATGCTATTTCGAGAGCTGGTTCCGACTGGCAGGAAATATTTGTGCGTGATATCGAAACTAGGAAAGATTTGAAAGATCACCTCGAGTGGGTAAAATTTTCTTCAATAGCATGGTATCAAAACGGATTCTTTTATTCAAGATACCCAGAGCCTGCAAAAGGACAAGAGTTATCAGGTGTTAATACCAACAGTAAAATCTATTATCACGAAATTGGTACAGAGCAAAAAGACGACAAACTAGTTTACGAAGATCCTAAAAATCCCGAAGTAGGATTCTCGGCTCACGTTACCGAAGGTGGCGAGTATCTCATTATCTATGCATCTGAATCTACATCTGGAAATGCTCTATATTACAAGAAACTGGGTGACGATAATGCTAAAGTGGTAAAGCTAGTTGAGACTTTCGAAAATGATTATAGCGTTATAGATGCTTTAAATAATAAGTTCTACATTTATACAAACCTCGATGCTCCTCGTTATCGTTTGGTAGAGCTCGATTTGAATAATCCAAAAGCAGCTTGGAAAAACATTATTCCCGAAGAGGATGGAGTATTACAATCAGTAAGTTATATCGGCGATAGATTTATTGCAAATTATATGATTGATGCTCATTCGGTTGTGAAAATTTTTGATGCAAGAGGAAAATATCTTCATAATCTGGATATCGATTTACTTGGATCAATAGGAGGTTTCTCGGGTGATAGAAAAGATAATTTTACTTTTTACACTGTAACTTCATTCACCACGCCTGCAACAATTTATATGTACAACATCAAAACTAACAAATCTACACTTTACGAAAAATCTAAAGTCGATTTTAAAGCGGATGAATACATTACCGAACAGGTGTTTTATACATCCAAGGATGGAACAAAAGTGCCGATGTTTATTGTTTATAAGGATGGAATTGCAATGGATGGAAATAATCCAACACTTCTTTATGGTTATGGAGGATTCAATATTTCGCTCACACCGTATTTTAGTATTGCACGATGCGTTTGGCTCGAACAGGGTGGGGTTGTGGCTATTCCAAACATCAGAGGTGGAGGCGAATACGGCGAAGATTGGCATAAAGCAGGTACAATTATGCAAAAACAAAATGTGTTTGACGATTTTATTGCTGCAGCAGAATATCTTATAGAGAACAAATTTACTTCTCCTTCTCGTCTTGCAATTCAGGGCGGATCAAATGGCGGTTTATTAATAGGCGCTGTTACTAATCAACGTCCCGATTTATTCGCAGTTGCTTTGCCAGCTGTTGGTGTTATGGATATGCTCAGATACCACAAATTTACTATCGGACGCTATTGGGCTACTGATTATGGAACAAGCGAAGATAGTAAGGAAATGTTCGATTATCTTTATGCATATTCGCCAATCCACAACATAAAAGAAGGAGTCGAATATCCAGCAGTATTAGTAACTACTGCCGATCATGACGATAGAGTTGTGCCAGCTCACTCCTTTAAATATATCGCTACTCTGCAAAATAAATATAAAGGCGAAAAACCAGTTCTTATCCGTATCGAAACTCAAGCTGGTCACGGCGCTGGTAAACCAACCATGAAAATGATTGACGAAATCGCCGATATCTATTCGTTTGCATTCTATAACATGGAGTTTACGCCAGTTTATAAATAAACTGGAAAAGCTCCAAATTACAAATTACAAATTTTGCAGAATCCATTGTAAGTTGTAATTTGTTATTCAATGTCGTTTAGTTTAGGCTTTCAATAATGGATTTATTGTTAAAAACAATCCTTCAATAAAATGTTAATGTCCGCTGGACAAAGGAGTGATTTTAGTGGTTTATTTAGTTTTACTGACGTTGAAGCCCTAACGGGCTAGTTATTCCACTAGTTTTTCACTAAATTGAAATTGCTTTAAATCGTTTTTGTCCAGAGGACATAAACGTCAGTAAAAAGCTTAATCAATCAGCACTTTTTGTCCAGCGGACATATACTTTTAATTGCTTAACTAAACGACATTATTTTGTAAGTTGTAATTTGTAATTTGTTTTTTGTGATTTATCATTCGTAATTTCTAAATTTGTCCTATAAATTTTTTAATTGAAAAAATACTCCGACATAGGGCGAGAACTAAATGTATCCGATGCAACAATTAGCAATTGGGTAAAGACTGGTGTTATTCCAGTTTATCCCGATGGTCGTGGCTACGACAGCGATACCTATGCTCGCATTATTGATGAAATAAGATTTGGTGGCGATAAACTACAGCAAAGAGCTAACCGTTTGCAGAATTTAAGCAGTGGCTCGGTATCAAGTTTGGCATTTTCGCAAAAATCGAGGTTGATAATTGCTAAATTACGTGAGCTATACAGCGAATTGCCTTATACTCTTAGTGAATTCTGTTTTGTACTTGGTGTAATTTGTCTCGAACGACAAGATTTGATTAAAGTAAAGTGCGGCAAATCACAAATTTATATAAGCACCGATAATACTAAGTTTACAGCATTCTTAAACTCGTGGAAATCTGAATTTCAAGATTCTCCAGCCGCATTGTACCGGCGACTCCTAGTATTCGATTATCCCGATAACGAAATAGACTTTTTGGGTGCTGTTTATGAATCGTTACGAAGTATTTCTGACAAATCGGCAAATGGAGCATATTTTACACCTGCTTTTGTTTGCGAAAACATTAGCGTTTCCGATAATTTGTCGGTACTCGATCCTTGTGCAGGAACAGGAACAATGCTGTTGAAAATTCTTACAAAAAAGCATGATCCAAAAAATATTTTCTTACGCGATATTGACCAAACAGCCTTAAAAATTGCAGTAATTAATTTTGTTCTGCATTTCGATTCGTGTAAAGCTATGGTTAATATTGCTGTTAGTGATGTTCTTATTCCTTTTGATAAGCCTCAAAGGCGTTTCGATTATATTATTTCTAATCCGCCTTATGGAGCTAGATTTACACAGAAAAGAAAGAACGAATTGCGATATAATTTTCCTGAGTTAAATACCGCCGAAAGCTTTAGCATTGCATTACTTCAAGCCCATAAAATGCTTAAATCATCAGGCAAACTTATTTTTATTTTACCCGATTCGTTTCTTTATGTTGGTGGTCATTATAACATTCGGAAGCAAATTTTCACAGCACGAAGAGATGTAAGTATTAGGAATTTTGGTAAGGCATTTAAAGGCGTTTTGTCTTCGGTAATCAGATTAGAAACCGAACCAGGAAGTGGGAATGTAAGTGTTTTCGAAAAGGATGAAGTTGTAAATTATTCACACAAACAAATTAAAGAAAATTCTTATCGTCCACTTAATGTGAAGTCGAAAGCAGAACGCGATGTGCTTACAAGAATGCTGAGTTGTAAGAGCTTTACACTTAAAGGAAAATGTACTTTTGGCTTAGGAATCGTTACCGGCAACAATAAAAAACACTTAGTAGCTGCATCAACTAAGTTGGATTCTAGTTTCGAACCAATTTTTACGGGTCGTGAGCTGTTGCCTTGTCGCTTTGTGGAACCAAGATTTTATATTTCACTGGATCCTTCACAATTGCAGCAGGTAGCACCTTTACAGCAATATCGATCGCCAAAAATTTGTTACCGATTTATTTCCGATTCTGTAGTTACTGTTTTCGACCAAGCTGGTAATCTTATACTTAACAGTCTTAATCAATTCGTAATAAATGATAATGAAATTTCTCCCAAAGCTTTATCAGCTTTTTTTAATTCTGTGCCTGTAACATTTATTTATCGCAAACTGTTTAAGTCTCACAAACTACTAAAACATCATATCGAGTCAATTCCAATTCCATTAGCATTTTTTGATAACATCGAAAAACTAGAATCAATATACACCCTCGCCGAAAATGGACTAAACGTATCAGATCAACTAAATTCTTTATGTTGCAACTTGTACGGCGTAGATTATAACATTGTTAAAAACATTTTGAATAATTCTTAAGTTGAAATATGCTTTTATTTATTTTTGCATATTAAAATATAATTTTGATGCGATTTTTGAGGGTTCTGATTTTATTATTATTTCCGCTAAGTCTGTTTGCACAGACTGAAACATATATCGAGGATTTGCAAAATACTCCGGCCGATTCTATTTCTAAGTTAGAGGTTCTAGGCGATTTGCTAAACTTTACAGTTTCTTATGAATATCCAGATTCGCTTGCTTGGGAACAATACAACAATATTGGAATGATATTTTATTCCAAAAATCTACCCTCTCAAGCTGGACGATTTTTTATGCTCGCACACGACAAAGCTAAATCGGTAGGATATTTTGATGATGCTGCTCAAATGTTGTCGAATGCTGGCGTAATTCTCGAAATGTCGGGCGATTATCTTGGTGCAATTGAAAATTACCAAAAGGCTTTGAAAGAGTTTAGCAAAACTGGAAATCTTAAAGCACAATCGCTTGTTTATAATAATATTGCAATTGTTCATCAGGAGCTTGATAATGACGAATTGGCTTATGATAATCTTAAAAAATCGTTCGATTTGAAGATTAAAACTGGCGATAGCACTTTAATTGCGTCGGGGTATAATAATTTTGGTGTGTTTTACGAAGAGCAACGAAATAACCTTGATTCTGCACTGTACTGTTATTTCAAGGCAAAGCAAATTTATATTAAACTTGGCGATAAAAGAAACGAGGCTATTTGCGAGAATAATATTGCAAATCTTTTATTTCAAACCGGCGATTATGAAAATGCGCGAAGATCATTTAGGCAAACAATCAAAAAATTTAGAAATACTGAGGATAATTTGTGGCTGAGCCGTGCATTAATGTATTTGGGACAATTAGAATTAAAGGAAGGGAATATTTCTGTTGCTGTTGGTTTGCTTGCCGAGTCGGTACAAATTTTATCTGGCACCGATTATTCACGCTATTTAATGGAAGCCTCGGGTAGCTTGGCACAGGCATACTTCGAATCTGGGGATTATAAGAACAGTGCTTTGATGTTTAAGCAATATGTGAATCTTAAAGATTCTATCCTAAACTCGGAAAAACAGTCGGAAATTCGGAAACTTGAAGTTAAATATCAGTCGGTTCAAAAAGATCTCGAAATTGCTCAGCTTAACGAAGATAATTATTTGCAACAGAAAAGAAACGAACGAATACTTTATTTGGTGTTATTTATTACAATATTTCTAAGTTTCTTCATTGTAATTATTTGGATGAAAAGTCGCCATCGAAAACTGGTTTTGCAGAACACAAATATGCAAATCAAGCAACAGCTTTTACAGAATCAGATGAATCCTCATTTCCTGTTCAATGTGCTTACTTCAATACAAAATTTTGTAAAAAATAATGACAATGAAAATGCTTCTGGCTATTTAAGCGACTTTTCAAGATTGACCAGAATTGTATTGCAGTCTTCAGCAATGGAAAGTATAAGCCTGGAGACTGAGATTGAATTGCTGACAAAATACCTCAAGCTTGAGCAATTACGATTGAATAATTCATTCGATTTTGTGATTGAACCGGCAAATTTCCCTGAAGCCGACGAAATAAAAATTCCTCCGATGATGGTTCAGCCTTTTGTCGAGAATGCAGTAAAGCATGGATTGCCCATTGATAAAAAGGGGCTAATAAAAATAATAATTTCCGAAAAATCAGGTTATATAATTTTTGAGGTTGAAGATAATGGTGGTGGGTTGAATATTGAAAAATCAAATTCATCACATGTCTCAATGTCAACTGGAATTATAAAAGAAAGAACAGAAATCCTTAAACAAAAGTTTAATAAGGATGTTTCTGTAAATTACGAAAAGTGCGACATCGGTACAAAAGTTGTTGTTAAGTTGCCCGAAATTTTTTAATTTGATTTATGAAGATTGCTTTAATTGATGATGATAGTAATGTAAGGGATTTATACCGAAATCTTATTTCAGCCAAGTATAAAGAGTTTGAGCAAATTCTTGAAGCTGGCTCAGTAGCTGAAGGAGTAGAGCTTATAAAAAACAATACTCCTGATGTAGTAATCTTAGATATTGATCTTGGTGATGGAACAGGTTTCGATGTATTACAAGCTGTTAAACCATATAATTTCTCGCTTATTTTTTCCACGGCATTTAACGATTATGCAATAAAAGCATTTAAGTTTTCGGCTTTGGATTATGTCCTTAAACCGGTTGATGAATTTGATTTATGCAATGCGATTGAAAAAGCACTTGACGCTCGCGAAAACTTAAATCTCGACCTAAGGTTAAAAAATTTCTTTAATCAGTACAGCAATAAGTCGTCGCAACAAAAGAAAATAGTTTTAAAAACTATGGGCGAAATTCATATTATTGATATTGCTGATATAATGTATTGCCAGAGCGATAATTCCTACACTACATTCTTCTTTACAAATGGTGATGAAATTGTAGTTTCTCGAAGCATGAAAGAATTTGAGGATATTTTAACCGAATATAGCTTTTTTAGACCACACAATTCTTATCTCGTAAATTTAAACTTTATCAAAAAACTCGATAAATCTGACGGTGGTTTTCTTATTCTCAAAAACGGTCGCGAAATTCCTGTTTCGGTGCGTAAAAAAGCAGGACTTATTCAGGTGCTCGAGAATTTATAAGTTTATACAATCTCACTTTGTTAAATATGTCCATCACTTTCAAACCCAAAATCTCCGTTTTCAAGTTCATCTAATAATTAAAAGAATCACATGATATTTTTGTAGCAAATAATTTATTTGTTATGAAGAAACGATTTTTTTTATTTACAATTTCCCTGTGTTTTGTTTTTGCATCGGCGTTTGCACAAACAATAGTAGAGCGACAAACTATTTCCAGTGGAGGAACATCTTTCGATATGGCTAACGAAAGCTATATGATTTCTGCAACAATTGGTCAGCCAGCTGCGGGCAGTTTCGATAACGAGAGTTATGTTGTAACCGCTGGCTTTCAGCAATCTGGACTTACAATGGTTAATATTTTTACTGCCGAGAACGCAGAAGTGTCTGTTTTTCCAAATCCGGGGACAGACTTTGTGATGATAAAGTCGGATTTGCAGGATTACTCATTAAAGGTTTATGATGTTAAAGGTGTTGTCGTTTTTTCAAAGGCTAATACCAGCGGAAATTTTGTTGTTGACGTTACTGCTTATAAATCAGGCGAATATATTCTTCA
>JAQVGK010000090.1 GCA_028696755.1 Bacteroidales bacterium
TTTTTCTTATCCATAACAATATCTTATTTGGCAGAATATTTGATTAAATTTGCCGCAAATGTATTAAAAGTATATTTGTTTTCGTTATATTTGTTTGAATTAAAATGCCCGTTATGAAAAAGCTAAGATTCACACTGCTTGCTGCAGCGCTTACGGCTATTATTCTGCCGCAATTTAATGCACAGGCTCAGAACATATCATTTTTAAATGATTATCTCGACAATGTTTTAGTTTACAGCGATGGAACGTTAAAACAAACCGAGCATTTACCTCTTCGTTCATACATTGTCAGCAATAATATGATTGCCTACGAAGATAATGCAGGGAATTTTAAGGTTTTTCATAATCATTATGTTCATCAACTAAGTAGTTTTGCATCAACCTATAAAGTTAGCGACAACCTTGCAGCTTGGTCGATGAACACGCAACTAAAAGTATTCGACAATGGTTCTATAAAAAATCTGAGTATTACCATGAAGCAATATTTCTTAAGCGATGAGATTGTTGTTTGGTACGATGATTACGAAAAAAGACTTAAAGCTTATTATAACAAGGAAACCTACGATCTCGATGACGCATTAGCTACAGATACCGTAAATTCGGTGACCATGGGCGAAAACATAGTTGCTTTTGTTGACTCTCAAGGCTATCTTAATATTTTCTATGATGGCGAAAGCGAGAGGATTTGCTTTAACGACAGGGTAAAATCTATTGCTGCTGGCCGCGACATTGTTGCATTTGTTGAAGAACCTGTAAATAATTTTCAGGTTTATTATTTTGGCGATTTGTCCGACCTAGACAGTTTTGAACCAGTATCATACAAAACTGGAGATGCTTTTGTAGCATTTGTTGACGCAAATAACTATCTAAAAGTTTTTTATGATTTTAAAACAGAAACTGTGTCGTTCTATAGTCCCGATTTTTACGAAACAGCTGATGAATTGATGGTTTTCGGCGTACAGAATTATTTTAAAGTTTGGTATCGTGGAGCTGTTTACACTCTCGAAAGTTATATTCCCGAAGATTACAAGATGAACAATAATGTTGTTGCATGGATTGACCAGTTGGGCAATCTTAAGTTTTTCGACGGGCAAAAAATTGAAACAATTTCGTACGAAAAGGTTGATGGATTCGAGATACATGGAAGCACAGTAAAATATTGGTTTGGTGTTAATTCTGAACATGTTTACAATCTCGGTAAAACCTATAAAAACGATTAACCAATTAAACCAAAATTCTGTGAGAATTCCTGCAGAAAGAATTAAAGCTCTAGCTTTGCAAAACGGATTTGATGCTTGTGGAATTTCGTCAATTGATATAAATGATGATGTAAAAGAATTTGTAACAAATTGGATTACAAGTGGTTATGATGCCGAAATGCGTTGGTACGAGACAAGTCTGAACACTAGGTTCAATCCCGAAAATCTATTTCCGAAAGCAAATTCAATAATTTCTGTAATCATCAACTACAATCATTTTCATAATCAAAATTCTAAACACAAAATATCTCAGTACGCACATGGCAAGGATTATCACCTCGTTGTAAAATCCCAGCTTCAAAGTTTAATAAAAGATATTTGCGCCGAATTTCCAAAGTTTGAAGCAATTTCTTTTTGCGACACTTCGCCTGTTCTTGAAAGATATTTCGCTGCAAAATCTGGCTTAGGATTTATTGGAAAAAACAGCTGTTTGATAAACGAAGAACTGGGTTCAAAAATATTTATTGGCGGACTAATTTGTAACGCTGAAACAGATTTTGACAATCCAATTATTCAAAACTGCGGAGATTGTGATATTTGCCTTCGCTCCTGCCCTACTCAGGCTCTGTCGTCAACTGGACTTAATGCTAATAAATGTATTTCGTACCACACTATTGAAAACAAAGGCGATATTCCCGAAAATATTGCAAAAAAAATCACAAATCAATTATTTGGTTGCGACATTTGTCAGGATGTTTGTCCATATAACAAAACCGCTCCCGTAGCAACTTGCAATGAGTTTAATCTGATTGATAAAATAGGATCAATAAATTACGATGGGATCTCACAAATGAGCAATCGGGAGTTTGCCCGACAATTTGCAGAAACATCGCTTCTGAGGGCTGGTCGAAAGAAAATTCTATCTAATTATGCTGTTTTGATTACACGAAGTACACATTGATTTCAGTGTTCGGTTAACTATATTCATATCTTTGCGAGTCCCCACCAAAAAAACTTTTAGCATAATGCGAAGATGACGGGTCGCAGCTTACACCAAAAACTTTTGAACGCGAATTAACGAATTAACACGAACCCAAGCTCAGTTCGTTGCAGTGAGCTTGCCTGCACAGAGCTTAACGAAGTGTCGAACTGAAGCTAAGGTTTAATGATCAACAGCGTTGATTATTAAACCTAAATTGATTTCATCGAGGGCTAAAGCCGTTCGTGAAATTCGTGAAATTCGCGTTAAGTTTTAAGAAGGCGTCAGCATAGAATGATAATGGTATTCTGACTTATTACATACAATCTTTTAATGCTGCAAAATATACAATTTGTTAAATCATTGACAATCTGCCAGTTATGCAACTCTATCATTGGTAAATGAGCAATCGGGAGTTTGCCCGACAATTTGCAGAAACATCGCTTCTGAGGGCTGGTCGAAAGAAAATTCTTTCCAATTATGCTGTTTTGATTACACGAAGTACACATTGATTTTTATTTGTCGTTTAGTTAATTCATATATTTGCAACATAATACTTAAAACATGCAAAACAAATCTATCCTTCTGCCTGCATTTATTTTAATCTCACTATTTGCAATTGCCGGTCCAGGCGACACAACTTTTGTAAAAACATTTACCTTTGATAGCATTCACACTCGACGTGCAACTTTTACTTTTCCTGCCGAGCAATCTTGGGAAAAAATACTGATGTACTACACAATAAAATGCGACGCAGCAACTCCTTGGGATTCGTATCCATGCGGAGAGTGGGATTATACCACTTATACAAATGTGTACGAACATACCGGAGAACAGGATTCTACGCCATATCTGCATCCAAAATACACACACAATAACTTTGGTTTTACCGAATTTCGTGGAACGAGTACTCCCAAATATCACAAAACAGAAAAAAGTTTCGCCGAGATAACTTATAACTATTCAGATTATAATGCAAACCTAGTTGGCTTTCCGAGTAATTCTCTCAATCAAGGTCTCGAAGCAGAAAATAAAGACGCAAAAATCTACATCCTTTATTCTGCAGCTACATTAGCCGAGTTTGGTGTTTCCGCTGGAAATCTCACCGAAATAAAAATAAATTCTGATTTTGCTGGCGAAATTATGTATTTGCCTGTTAAAATGAGGATTGCTGCTACCAATTTAACTGAAATTAACCTTAGCGAAGCCTCATCGCTAAATTATACAACAGTTTACGATGGCCAGATAGTTTATGGCGGTGTTACTGGATTAATTCCATTTTCTTTTAATCAGGCATATAATTATGACGGCACTTCTGGATTAATGATAGAAATTACAACCCCTTCAAATCCTTACGATGCAAATTTTGGTTGTTTTTATCGCGATAATCAATCGGTATTATTTACTGGAGAGAAAGATAATTTTATTGACTTTGAGAATTACTCATATTTAAATCTACCATCAGATTTAATGCCCGAAACAAATTCTGAAATTACAATTTGCATGTGGGCTTATGGTGACGAAGCTCTTCAACCTCAAAACGACATGCTATTCGAAGCACTTGATGCAAATGGCCAACGTCAGTTATGTTTTCATTATCCATGGAGCAACGGAAGTATTTATTGGGATGCCGGTAATACAGGAACTGGTTACGACAGAATTGACAAAGCTGCCACGACTTCAGAATACGAAGGCAAATGGAATCACATTGCATTGACAAAAAATACCGTAACGGGTTCGATGAAGATATATATCAACGGTGTTTTGTGGCACAGTGGAACAGGAAAAACCAAACCAATTCAAAACATAACTACTTTTATTCTTGGATGTGCTGCCAACAAAGATCAAAATTATTCTTATGATGGTTATATCGACGATTTTTGTGTGTGGAATAAAGAACTAAGCGCTGCTGAAATTCAAGCAATTATGTTTACAAAACCAGATGCAGCATTCTCGGCATGGGGAAATTTATTAGCATATTACGATTTCGACGAAGATCTTGACGCCAATTACTTTATCAACGATATCTCTGGAAATGCAAATACTGCTACTTTTTGGGGAACATTAAGTCGCAAATCATATCGTGGTGATGGAAGGTTTAAAAACTTTACAAGTAGTCAATACGTTCCTGCGATTGAAATTATTGGTGGAACTTTTACATCTGGCGAAACAACAAAATATTATACCGACTCTGTGTTGCTCAATAAGCAAATTATCAGAGAATTTGAAAATCTCGATTATTATTCTGTTGGGTTAATCGAAACATCGCTGTATTATCCTGATTATGAGCTGGTTACTAACCTAAGCAATGATACTGATACAACATATTTCACTCCCGATATTACTATTACAAATTCAAATTTGACTTATTACAGCCAGCCATTTGAATTAATTAACACAATTCAAATTCAGAATTATGTTACCCCATATGGAATTGGGCTTAATATCGGGACCGACGGGTTTACCCATGTTTATGATGTAAGCGATTACGTTCACTATCTTAAAAATTCGGTTGATCTGGCCGCACATAACACACAAGAGCTTATTGATGTAACATTTGCATTTATCGAAGGCACACCAGCTAGAAATGTTTTACAATTCGATCAGGTTTACCTCGGCAATTTCGGGCATTATAACATTGCAAATAATATTTCGCTAACGCCCAAGAAAATAAAACGCGATCCAGCAGCAGAAATGTTCTCGGTAAAAACCCGCACAACCGGACATGGCATGGCTGGCGACGGAAATTGCTCCGAGTTTTGTCCAACTTGGCATAATTTGTCGGTAGAAGGAACCCAACGCTATCAATGGTATAACTGGACATCCTGTGCAGGCAATCCTATCTTCCCACAAGGCGGAACATGGATTTTTGATCGTGCTGGCTGGTGCCCTGGTAGCTTTGCCGACACCTACGATTGGGACATAACCGAATTTATTACCGATCCCGATTCAATCGAAATTGATTATGGCATGACTCAGTATGCTGTTGGCAGTGGAGAAGGAAACTATAATGTTTCTACTCAACTAATTCAATACTCTGCTCCAAATTTTACAAATGATGTAACCATAGAAACCATTGTAGCACCAAGCAATGCCGATTTGTACAAACGCTACAATCCGGTTTGTTCTCACCCCGAAATAATTATAAAAAACACAGGTTCTGAGCAATTAAACTCCGTTTTAATTGAATTCGGTCTAGATGGAGATTATTCATACAACTATCAATGGACTGGAGAATTAGATTTTCTTGAATCTACAAATGTGATTTTGCCTGTAATTCCATGGCAAGATTTTGTAACTTTCAACACTTTTAATGTAAGAGTTGGTAGTCCAAATAATACTGACGACGAGTATGAGTTTAACAATTCGGCAAATTCTCAATTTAATACAGTTGACATTTATCCCGATCCCATCGTTCTTGTTGTTAGAACCAACAATTATGGAGATCAAACTCACTACACATTAACCGACCACGACGGTAATGTTTTGGTAAATCGTGATGGACTTACGGCAAACACAATGTATTACGATACTTTGAATTACGGTCCAGGTTGCTATGACTTTAGGCTTTATGACCGTGGCGAGGATGGTCTTGATTTCTGGTACTGGGAAGGAGCCGATGGAACAGGATATGCAAAAATTAGAAAAATTGGGGCTGGTTACATTAAGAACTTTCCATCCGATTTTGGAAGTTTTATACACTATCAATTTGTTATTCCCGATGCTTCTTACATTACTAACAAGGAAATCGAAAGAGAATATTTCGAAATCTACCCAAATCCAAATAATGGTAATTTCAAAATTAAACTTGACGATGAACCAGAAATGGATATGACTTTAAGCATTCGAGACATGTCGGGCAGATTGGTAAAAACACTTGTACCACAAAATTTCAACAACCTAGAAACCGAAATAAATCTCGAAGGCTTAGCCAAAGGATTTTATATGATTTCTCTTGATTGTGGAAGAATTCATAAAACAAAGAAGCTGGTGGTTGAATAAGCATAGGAGTGCCTTTGTGATTTTTTTAATTTTGTTGTAATAATCTTTTCAACGTTTCCATTGGAAGAAGTGCCTAAAGTGTCTAAAGTACTTTGCAGAGTTTAAGACTTTACATTGCCGAAAAGTAGAATTTTATTTCAGTTAAAATGTTTTGGAGGCAATGTAAACGTCGAGGAAGATAATAGAATTGTAATTTTTTACTTTGTTGACTTTTCAACGTTTCCATAACCGCTAAGGCGGATGATGGGAAGTTAAAAAGGATTGCATAGAGTTTAAGACTTTACATTGCCGAAAAGTAGAATTTTATTTCAGTTGAAATGTTTTGGAGGCAATGTAAACGTCGAGGAAGATAATAGAATTGTAATTTTTTACTTTGTTGACTTTTCAACGTTTCCATAACCGCTAAGGCGGATGATGGAAAGTTAAAAAGGATTGCATAGAGTTTAAGACTTTACATTGCCGAAAAGTAGAATTTTATTTCAGTTGAAATGTTTTGGAGGCAATGTAAACGTCGAGGAAGAAATGTCTATAGGACATCCGTTCTCTGTATTTTTGAAAGTTACCATTAAAAGTATCAAAATCCACATAATATTCTTATCAACTTTTTGTTAGTTTTGTATCGTAAACCAAAATTAAAATTTATGTTTTCAGGAATTGTTGAAGAAACTGCAAAAATTGTAAAAATTGAACAGGACAGAACAAATTATCATTTCTTTTTAACCTGCTCGTTTGCCGACAAATTAAAGATTGACCAAAGTGTTGCTCACAACGGTGTTTGTTTAACCGTGGTTGAAATCGACCGTGAAAATAAAGTTTATAAAGTAACTGCCGTTCAGGAAACTCTCGACAAGTCGAACATGGGACATTTAAAACGCGGCGACAAAGTAAATGTTGAGCGAAGCATGACTATGGACAAACTGCTCGACGGTCACATGGTACAAGGCCACGTTGATCAAACAGCAGAATGTATTGAAATTAAAGAATCGGACGGAAGCTGGTACTTTACTTTTAAATACGATAGAAGCAAGGGAAATATCACCGTGGAAAAAGGCTCTGTTTCTGTTAATGGTGTAAGCCTAACTGTTGTAAACTCAAAAGATGATCAGTTTTCGGTTGCCATTATCCCTTTCACTTACGATGTAACAAATTTTCACACTTTCAAAGTTGGAACTGTGGTAAACTTAGAGTTTGACATTATTGGAAAGTATATACAGAAGATTATGAGTGGATATCTTGCGGCTATGGGGAACAAGCAGTAAATCACAAGCACCAAATCACAAATCACAACGGCGCAGCCCTCAACGCGATGCAGTGAGCGTAGCCGAACTGAAGTTAAATCACAAGTTTTACCCTGAGCGGAGCCGAAGGGTAAAAATTAGAATTAAAAGATTTTTTGTAGGATTTAAAATAGTATAATTAAGATTATATAATTAAATTTAATGATATTGGCTTTTGCTAAAATTAGGTTGCTTAGTCGCTAATGCGCCTCGCAATGACCGTGCAGTCAAATTTTAGCCTCTAATTTTAAAATAGAATTTTGGAGTTTCCGCTATTAAAACATATTAATAAGGTACGCGCACTGCAGTTTTTTCAGGTTTTCAGATTTGGGATTCTGTTTCTTATTAGCATTATTTTTACAAAAACGAGTTTGGGAACTGGCGAAATCGGTGTTTACGAAACATTTTTACTAATTGCTGGGAGTGTTAGTTTTTTCTGGATTGGGGGAATGCTTCAGTCGCTTCTTTCGGTATCGGGAAACAGCAAAACGTTTGGGAAGGCGGAGCGAAATCCAGTTTTCTTTAATGTTTTTGTGCTGTTTACTTTCCTAAGCGTTCTTTCGGCAGTCCTTGTTCTTGTTTCGCAGAGTTTTATTGCCGATTTGTTTAGTTTAGGCGGAAACAGAATACCTTACATGAAAATTTTATTCATGTACATCGCTGTTTCTGGTCCAGTAAATTTGGTTGAGTATTTTTATTTGCTTAAAAACAAGCCATATCATCTGATTATTTATGCATTGATAACATTCAGTCTTCAGCTTCTTTGCGTTACTCTTCCTGTACTCTTGGGATACGATTTGGGTTATGGTTTATATGGTTTAGTTTTTATTAATGGACTTCGATTTATATGGTTATCGGGTATGGTTTTTAAATATTCCGAAATCAAATTCTCAAAATCGTTTTTAAGAGAGTTTTTAAGTCTGTCTGGTCCTTTGGTGTTAAGCATTTTATTAAGTGGCAGCGCTCAGTACATCGATGGAATTTTGGTTTCGTTTAAGTTTGATGAAGCTACTTTGGCTGTTTTTAGATATGGAGCACGAGAATTGCCTTTCTTTGTACTTCTGCTTGATGCCTTTGGTAATGCAGTAACTCCGCAATTCTCCGACCCAGAAAATCGAGAATCTGCACTTAAAGAATTAAAAATTGGCACTGCCCGAATGATGAAATGGATTTTCCCAAGCTCAGTAATTCTTATTCTAACCAGCAAATTCCTTTTCCCAATTGTTTTTAATCCCGATTTTGTAGAAAGTTCAATAATTTTCAATATTTACCTTTTAATTATTATAACCAGATTTTTATTTACGAGAATTGTTTTAATAGGGCTAAAAAACACCAAACCAATTTTCTGGTCATCACTGATTGAGATAATAATTAACGTTTTTTTGAGCGTAATATTCATTCAGTTCTGGGGAATAGCGGGTGTTGCTATTGCAACTGTAATATCATTCCTAATCGAAAAGCTATACCTGGTTATTTATGTTAAATCAAAATATGGCATTTTTCCAACCCAATATTTGAATGTAAAACTATATTCCATCTGGTCGGCAATTCTAATTGGAGATTTTTTCGTAAGTTTGCTTTTCTAATTACTGTTTATTATGTTTGAATTAATTCTCGAAGGAAACAAAACTTACAAACCTGCAAAATCGGGTAATTGTTTCTTTCTTGGTTACTTCTATAACAGCGAGGGAAAAGTTTTTCGAGGTGGCGAAGCTGCCGAATATATTCGCAAAATTATCACCAATAAAGATTTTACTTTACAGAATTCTCTAAGTGGGATATATTCGGCAGTTATTATAGAAGAGGAAAAGCTAACCATAAGAGGCGATTTAATAAACTTCTTTCCAATTTATTATGCTTTTGCACAAAATCACTGGATTGTTTCGGATCAACTAAGTTCAATTACTAAAAAATTACAAGATTTAAAACTCGAAGAATCAGAAATACCTGGCTTTCTGAGTGCTGGTTTCACAAGTGGTTTTAATACCCTAATTCAAAATATTAATAAAACTCGTGCGGGAAGTATTATTATGCTATTTCAAGATGGCACTTTTAACACTCAAACAAATTACTCATTTATTCCAGATAAATTCTTTGAAGACGAGACAGAAAAATTGATTATAAAAGCAGAATCAATCTTTCTTGATGCAGCGAAAAATGTAAGTAGTTTTCTGGCTGGTCGCACTGCCGTTATTCCTTTAAGTGGAGGATTCGACTCAAGACTTATTGCAGTTCTGATGAAGAAACTAAACTATGAAAAGGTAATCTGTTTTACTTATGGACGAAAAACTTCCGAAGTTGAAATAAGCCAAACTGTAGCCTCTAAACTCGGTGTTAAATGGTAT
>JAQVGK010000091.1 GCA_028696755.1 Bacteroidales bacterium
TCCCTCCCGAGCTAATCAAATATGTTTGGCCATAACTCGAGATCGCAAAAAATATGAACATCCATACAAGTAATATTTTATAAACATTAGTTTTCATTATTGTAATTATTATATTTTTCAGTTAATTTCTTTAACGACTCGAATTCAATAGCGAAACCAGTATTGCCAATTCGATAATAAGTATTCTTCGCATATTGAATTTCCACATTATACATATATACGTTGAAGTTTTCTTCGTCAAAACTACTCACTTCTTCACCAATTGTTTTAGTTATTGGGTCATAACTTAACAATGGCTGCATTGATGAGCATTTTTCAGCACCAACTTCAATAATTCGATACGAATTATCTAAATACCAATTAAGATACTTTAACTCATTAGGATTATTTACTGTGATATCTTCAAGATATTCCTCTGAAAACACAGAGTATAATCTCGGATCTACTGTTTGAGCAACTAATGTGGAATAACAAATTGCTACAAATAATAGTAATAATAAAAACTGTTTCATAATTTTTAAAATTTTATACAATGATAACGATAATTTTTGTTTCTGGTTGCTTTGTAATTGAAAATTATTTGATTTTCTTAGTACAATACGATAATTAGTTCCTAACGCTTAATAGATCATCCATAATTAGTAAGAAAACAACTTTTAAGCTGCACCAATCATCGCAGAAAATGTGGAAATATAAATATCATAAAAAAAAAGTGCAACCGAAATTGCACTTTTTCTATCAGGTATTAAATAAGTTACACATCTCTACGGGCAGAGTAGTTAATTTTAAGAGCTGATGCTTTTCTAAGCTCCTGCTTAATATCGGTTACAATACCCATTTTTGTTTCTTGATGAACCTTAAGTGAGGTTGTCATAAAAGGTTGTTCTGGTTCTGGACGAGCTTCTCTTTCGGCAAGTATATATTCGTAAATATCAGATAAATCAGCAAAAGAAGAATTCAACTGAATACGTGGTTCTGTACCATACATTCTTTGATGTTCTTTTTTAGGTTTACCAACATAGATATAACTTACCAAAGATTTTTTCTCAAGCTTTTTAATTTCGGTAGCCTGAGGTAAATCACTAGATTTTAGTTCGATTTGAAGTTCGACTTCTCTCATTGATGTTGTTGCCATGAAGAAGAAAAGAATCATGAACACCACGTCGGGCAATGATGATGTACCAATTGCACCAACGGTTTTTTTGTTTCTGTTTCCGAATTTAGACATAACTATTTTCCTCCTATATTTTTAGGTTCTGCTTCGGAAATTCGTTGTGGAACAATTTCTCGAATTGCTTCCTTTTCATCATCTTCCAACTCATCAAATTTTCTCTTTCCGAAGTACTCTAGAGCAGCTTCATCACGTAGTTCGTTTACGGCAGCAACAAGTTCATTTTGAACCTCTATATATCTACCATAAGTTGTACCTCTATCATTTTGTAATGAGATTACCCCAACACCAACGTCAACACTCTTCTTGAGCTTCTTGATATAAACAGATTCCATCTCTGGCAAATCTTCACTATTGATATCGGATTTTACAAACTCCTTAGTTTTTTCTCTCAAATCCTCAATGTCCATTTGCTTTCCATTAACCAACAACCTATCCTGTGCATTAATAAGAACGATAAAAACGTTACGCTTATTGATTTCTATGTTGGTAATGTCTTTATCCTGTGGGATAGGCGGCAACTGCCTAGCAATACCGGTGTCCACGTCCATTGTAGTAGTGAGCAGCCAGTAAATCAGCAGCAGGAAGGCAATATCTGCCATCGAGCCTGAGTTTACCTGCGGTGTTTCGCGTTTCGCCATAATTTTAATTTTTCAAAAGTTAAAAACTATTTCCAGATTCTTGACACCTCATTATAGATGAGAGCGACGATAGACATTCCGAAAATAAAATACATAACAAACATAAATGTTTCAATCATTCGAGATGTGCCTTCGGTTATCTCAATTTGGTCTTTTCCTAAGAAATCAGGAATTGTACTTGACGCAAGAGAGTATGAGATAAATACGATAATTGCTGTTCCAAGAATGATAATTGCTGTTCCGCGAGCTTTTTTAGGTTTTTCAATTATATTCATTACAAACTGATAAACAGCAAAACCAACAGCAGCAACTGCACAAATAATAAACATCACCATCGAGAAATTAAGGATTAAGCCTCCCCATCCAGTTGCAATACCTTCAACAGCTGCAACTTTCATATCAGATGATAGATCTTCTGTTTTTGCGAGTTCTTCGTTTAGTCCGCCAACATCAGCGATAAAGAAATGCAGTATCACGAGAGTAGAAATCCCGAAGACCACATAACCTACTATTTTTAATATTTTATTTAACATGATATTACACTTTTAAAGTTAGTTTTTCTTTGCGTTGAAATCCACTAAAATATCAATCAGAGAGATTGAAGCATCTTCCATACTGTTAACGATGCTGTCAATTTTACCGAGGATATAGTTGTAGAAAACCTGAAGAATCATCGCAACGATAAGACCACCAACTGTAGTAATAAGAGCCACTTTCATACCACCTGCAACAAGTGAAGGGTTGATATCACCAGCAATTTGGATAGCATCGAAAGCTTGAATCATACCGATAACTGTACCAAGGAATCCTAACATTGGAGCAAGAGCGATAAACAAAGAAATCCAAGTTAATCCGTTTTCCATTTGTCCCATTTGTACACCACCGTAAGAAACAACTGATTTTTCAACAACATCAATACCAGAATGATATCTGTCAAGTCCCTGATAGAAGATACTTGCTACCGGACCACGAGTGTTACGGCAAACTTCTTTTGCAGCTTCGATACCACCATCGTTAAGAGCAGCTTCAACTTTCTTTAAAAGTTTATCAGTGTTGGTAGTTGCAAAATTTAAATAAATAATTCTTTCAAATGAAATTGCAAGACCAATGATCAAACAAATAAGTACAGGCGCCATCCACATTGGACCACCTTCGATAAATTTAATTTTCAACTGCTGATGCATAGGAGTTTCAGCGTCGGCAGGAGCTGCTGTAGCTTCGTCTGCTGGAGCGGCTTCGTCAGCTGCTGGAGCTGGAGTTGTGTCAGTTTGTTCTGTTCCTGCTGTAGCGTTGTCATCCTGTGCATAAATCAAAGATGAAGTAGTAAAAGTTAGCAATCCTGCTAATGTTAACAATGCAATTAGTTTTTTCATGACTATTTTTCGTTTTAATTTAAACTTATTTAATTATTACCTGTTAATTCTTCTTAATTTCTTTCATTTCATTCAGCGGAGAGAGTGGGATTCGAACCCACGAGACGATTTGACACCGCCTACACACTTTCCAGGCGTGCGCCTTCGACCACTCGGCCATCTCTCCAGATATGCCGCCTTAAAATGTGTCGCAAAATAATAAAATATTTAACGCCAAAAAAATTTTTACGTTAAAAATTATTTTTAAGCATTTTTTATCTCAACGAACGTCTGAATTTTTCTAATTAACGAGGTGAGGAGGGTTTTATTGTTGAAGAAGTGCCTAAAGTGTGCTAAAGTGCCTAAAGTGCCTAGAGTGCCTAGAGTGCCTAAAGTGCCTAGAGTGACTAAAGTGCCTAGAGTGACTAGAGTGACTAAAGTGCCTAGAGTACATTGGCTGCTGGCGAAATCTATCAGGGTTTTAAATTTTGCAGGAAATATCTTTTAAATTTATTTTGATAATCACCTATTAGCTGAATTTCACAAGCGATGCTGTAAAATAAATCTAACCGTTCATTAAGGTGAAAAAAGAATTTGTCCTATCTCTTCAACGTTTCCATGTCCTGAAAAGCGGACGATGGAAAGTTAAAAGAAGTGCCTAAAGTGCCTAGAGTGCCTAGAGTGCCTAGAGTGCCTAGAGTGCCTAGAGTGCCTAAAGTACTTGGGTTCTGGCTAACTGTTAATTACTAATTCTGTTTTATTCTTCCGATAATAAATTTAACTCATCAAATGTTTAAACTTATCAATTAAATCAATTTCCAATTAAGTACTTTAGGCACTCCGAACTTTAGTTTACTTTAGGCACTTCTTACAGGGCTTTCACCCCTACGCAAATGTCAACCACAAAGATTCCGTTTTTGGGTTCTTCGGGATACATTTCGAAGCATGGCTTGTCGTCGGGCTGGTAACCGCTCTGAGGCAACCACTTTGCATAAATCCATTCCCACGCTAGTCCAAACTGCTCCTCTGTTACTTCGAATCTGGCAATAACATATTTTCCGCCTTCGACTTTCATTTTGCCGACTTCGCCATCAACCGAGGTATTTTCCGGCACAGTAATGCAAACGCTAGTTCTCAATTTATCACTTTCGCAAAGGTTTGGATCGTCGTGATATACTATTAATGATTTAAAATCTGGTCCACCTATAAGTCCACGTGGTCCAGCCCATGCAAATAAACGATTCCAAAGCTGAGCAAACAAATTGCTGTTTCCCTGATAAGGTCCGATGTGGCGAACATAAGCCACTGTCATTTCGCGAAGTTCTTTAACTTCAACACTTTTGCTAATTTCCATATTAGTCCTCCATTTTATTGAATTTGTACTTCGGCAAAAGTACATCATCACTTTGTCGTCGATTTGACTCTGCTTGCCCTCCGTTTGACTTAAATTGCTGTATTGCTTTTTTTCTTTGCGGTAAGTGCTAGCCGAAACTCCAAAAAAGGACTTAAAATTTCGTGAGAATATTGATATATCGGTAAAACCAAGTTTAATGGCAATGTCTGAAACACTGAGTTGGGGATTTACAACAAGCAGCATTGCAGCTTTCTCGAGGCGAATTCGGTCTATAAACTGAAAAGGAGTTTCGCCAGTAATTCCGAAAAAAATACGTACAAAATGATACTTCGAAAAACTAGCCACATCGGCAAGATCTTCTAGATTTAACTGCTCCGAAATATTTTTTTCGATATAATCAAAAACCTTGTTAATACGGTTCTTGTACTCAATTTGTATCTGTGGATTCTGCTCTCTCATAGCTTAATATTTAAACTAGCAAAGATAAAGATTTTTGAGAGTGGCATTTGATGATAATTGCGGAAAATGGGAGGCACAAATCTTAACACCTGAAAAAGTCTTTATTTCATTGATGATGTGTTCATAAAGTAATTTTTAATTTGAATTTTTAATTCTAGAATCCTGAATTACAATTAACAAAAGTGCTGGGATAAGCAAGAGTGCAGCAATAGGAATAATCTTATAATCTTGATACAGTTCTATGTACTCGCCGATAAGATCACGTCCCCAAATAGGACTTAATAAAATTGCACTTAAAACAAAAAGAATAAATGAAGTTAATCTCTTAACAATTCTTGATCGGTCTATTAAAAAGTAATATGTTAAAAATATATTTACTGGTCCAATAAAGAAAAACGAATACCCTCTTTGATGCGGAAAAATAAGTGGAACCAGCAGACACAAATAGCTTAGTGAAAGAAACCCCTTGTATTTTTTTTCTATTTTCGATGTCAGTGGAATTAGCATACTAAGAATTAGTAATAATCTGACTAAATTTATTGCATAACCTATTTGCTGACTATTAAGTGTTAGAAAGTGTATTGGTCGAGCCATGTTACACTCCATTGGATAATCAGAAAAATAAGCTGGAATTAAAGCACAAAAGCTATAAAACCCGCCTCCCTGTTCAAGTAAATGCTCCTTATTTGTTGGATTTATTGTTAACCACCAAGATTCATGTAACAAACTAGAGTATTCAAATCCAAGTATCAAAAAAGGTGTAATGATATAAATACAAAGAAATGCAGTAACATAAATTACTGGCTTATACATTTTTTTATAAATAAGGTAAGGAATAATAACTATAGGTAATAGCTTAATATTAATTGCTAGTGCAAGAATTGAAGATCCTAAAATTACTTTTTTATCTTTAAAAAGGGAAAAAGATTCAAATATTGACCATAACATAAATATTGTCATCTGAAGCGCCTGAAAATTCAATAGAATTGGTGTGGACATTAAAATAATAGATATAGCTAACCATAAATTATACTGTTTCTTAGTAAGTGATTCTATTTCAAAGTGTTTAGTAGAGAATTTCCAAATTCGAACCATAAAAAATGAGTTCAAAAGCAGCCATAATACTTTTACAATTTGATCTGGGATTAGTGTTGTTGGTGCTAAAATTAATGCAAACAAAGGACTATAATAATATTGAAAATTGCGAAAATGAGGAGGAGAATAAATATCATCACCTGCGACTAAACGCTTTGCTGCATTTAAAAACACATCAAAGTCGCCATCCGACAACCCTTTACTTATACTTAGACTAATGATAAAAATTAAAAATATTATAAATACTGGTCTGTTTTTAATGTATGAAATAACTTTCATTGCTTATTTATTTGTTTTTAATGCTTTATTATTAAAATTATTACAAATTGAAATTTCATAAATATAAGCCTCTTGACTAAAACATCTTTCTTTTACAATCAAGATGTGAACTCGAATCACTGAAGCTATTACAATTATTTAAATTCAATTTTCCAATCATCAATATACAATGTTGCTCCACTTTTTTTATGCATCCAGAAATAAATAACAATTTCAGCATCATTTGCAATATTTTGTGGAATGTCAATATCAATTTGTTTAAAATTCCAGTTATCCTTGCCAATATTATCACAGTCAAGTTCACGATAATTCCAAGTCTTTTCTTCGTTATGAAGAATCTCATACACTAGGAAGAAATCCGTGTCTATGTCCGACTTCAACCAGAATGATAAAATAGCACTGTCAGGAAACTCTAACTCAGCAAGAGTTTTAGAAAAAGAAATGCTAAAAGGCTGTATTGAATCAACTTTACATGAAAAATGTCCTTGATACCATTTATTCCCAACAATGTTTTGAGGTTTAAAGTAAACATTTTCAACTTCAAAGTCGGTAAAGAATTCTGAATTAGAGTTTTTTTTCCAGATAGATTTTTGATAGGATACCATAAGTTTCGATTCTCTGCGAACATCGATAATAGTGTAATCCTTTTCATTAATAGCTTTCACAACCAAATCTCTTTTAGAAAGCAGCGATCTAGATTCAAATCTGTCAATAAACAAAGATGTATGAAATAATATCCCAGCAACAAGCACAACTATTGCTAGCCAAGCGATCTTTTTCTTAAAAATATTACCATAACAATAAAAAGAGTACCAAATTGCAACAGGAAATAAAATATAAAAAGTATGAGCACGTGGTTCGGTAACTGAAAATAAAAAAGAACAACAAAGAATTACTATTGATAAAATTGTAAACCATTTTACTCTAGACCATTCTGTCAAATTATTCTTTTTCCTAAAAAAGCAAAAAATAAAATACCCAACCTGTAAGAAACCAACCAACAGGAGTAAAAAGAAAATTGGAATTACCCACTTATGTTCAGAGAGAAATTCCATTCTTGCCACATTATCTGAACCTATATATCGAGAAACTTCGTAAGAAGCAAACATGAAAAACCGAGTTATTATGTTAGGTATTTCTTTTAGATTATTAATATTAAACACAACATTACTTTCCACACCAGCTGTCCCAAAACCAGAAAATAAGGTTGGTAATAATGTACTTATACTTACCAAAGATCCTAAAATAAAAAATATGAATCCTTTTAAAAGGAATTTAATTTCACGCCTATTCGCCCAAACTATCCAAAACAAATATGGTAATGTTAGTACCCATGACAGATGCAACTGCATAATCCAAAAAATCGAAAATCCAATTAAGAAAAAAGTCAATTTATCGTTTATGACTTTTTTGCTATACACTTTACTTAACTCAAACACAGAAATAAAAAACAAGATTGATCCAATAATAACATAAGACGGATTCTCGATATGGGTCGAATAGTTAAGTGTCCAAGGACAAGTTAAAATCCATGCAAACATAAACCATTTAGGAACATTAGGAATTCGTTTGCTTAAATACCACCCAAAGAATATCAATGAGGAAAAGGACAAAATATTTAAAAGTATAAAAGGTGCTTCTGGAATTCCTAAACAACTAATCGGTGTCGAAATTAGCAAACCTTGTAATCCTCCAGGAATTTGGGAATTAGTGTAAACGACATCAGGACCATAGTATGGATAAGTTTCTGTCACGTAACTTTGAAGGCCAATCAAATAAATTTGAAGTTCATCATCACCACTAAACATTGAAAGTCCCATTATAAACCTAAATCCAAGGACCAGCGTTGCAACTATGATTATAACAATTATTTTTTTGCGATTAGTCATCATTAGTACTGATTTATCATCTAATTATGAAATAAGCTTCACACTTAGTTAACCTAATAATCTGTTTATATGAGCACAAAACTAACTAATTATTTTTACAACAACGTAATGTATTTACATTTTTCTAATTTCTCCAGACGGTTTTACAATAGAAAAACATGCTCAACCCTATTAAAGCAAATTTGACTACTATGAAAGTTGGGGACATAGTTATAGTGAAACTTAATGAAACATTATCTCAATTCAAAACCCTGTAACAAAAATCCTGTGGGTATCTTCTTTACTGCAATATAAAAATGCAAAAATGATCACTAAAAAAGCAAAACTAAAAACTAGTAGAACATTATTATAAACCAAATTAACAGCATATGTTGCGCTAGTTCCTGAAAACAAAAGTTTAATTATATCTTCATCAATAATATATAATAGCGATGAAATCAGCAAAACAGTAAAACTACAAATTAAGATTATTAGTCTTTTTCCATTTGCTGCAAAACTCTTACTCATTCTAAATAATAGTTGAATTTACACTTAAAGCAAAGCAATGACTTCTATTTTTAGCTTAGCCAAATCATTAGAAACAATAGACCAGATTATATCCTCAGAAACAGTATTGTAACCATGAATAATACGATTTCGAGTATCAACAATTTTTCGAGCATTACTAATTTCTATGTCCGAATTAATATTAAGAATCCTATTAACAGCTTCACCAATAATCTCAATATTCCTCTCCACCGCCTTCCGAGTCTTTACATCGTTTTTAAACTCAATAAAATCCATTTCATCTGGAATAAATCCATCGATTTCATTTATTGCTTGGATAATATCTTCAAGCCAGATTTGTATTGTCTCTTTCATAGATTTGAATTTTGGAACGATCTATTTCGCTTCTTAGGAATTTATTTCTAATGGACTTGTATTCAAGCAGGTCGATCTGTCTTCTCAGAATTTCTTCAAGTTGAAACTTTAGGTTGAAATATTTATCGGAGTATGTCAAAGGATCTCGATCATCAATATCAACTACTAAATCGATATCACTATCGCTTCTAAAACTACTTGTCAGAACAGAGCCAAACGCGAATAACGAACTGACATTATTCAATTTGCACAAATCTCTAATTTTGTCAATATTTTGCTCGAGAATATTCATATCTATGCAAAGATAAGATTTTTAAAAATATGTTTTACATAATTCTTAAACGAAATGGTGAATCATTTTACTTCCAAAGATTTTAAAAAAGATTTTCCCTACCTTTACAAAAAAAACACATGAACTCCGAAATTCAACAAATTGCAGATAAGCTAAACCTGCAGCCTCACCCTGAAGGTGGCTTTTACCGGGAGACATATCGTTGCGAAACTGTGATTCCTCAAAATGTTTTGGGAGATAATTTTTGCGGCGATCGAAACATAAGCACCTGTATTTATTTTATGCTTGTGTCGGGAAATTTTTCAGCATTTCATCGCATTAAACAGGACGAATTCTGGCATTTTTATCGTGGTTCTGCTCTTTTACTTTATATGATTAGTCCAGAAGGAAAGCTCACGACTGTAAAACT
>JAQVGK010000092.1 GCA_028696755.1 Bacteroidales bacterium
TGTGCTCTTCCGATCTCTGTCCCGTTGTTTCCATATTTCTTAGGAAATCAATTCCAGAGAAAACCCCATCGGCATCTTCGCCATCGCAACCAAGTAAAGTACCTCGCTGAGAACCAATTGTTAATACGGTAGCATCATATTTTTCCTGAATTTCGGCATATTTAAGATTTTCGCCAAGCTTCTTGTTGTAAAAAATATTTACTCCTAAATCGGTGATGTTTTTAGTTTCGGCATCGATAATGTCATTTGGCAAACGATATTCTGGAATACCATATCTTAACCAACCTCCCGGATGAGCCTGCGCTTCGTAAATATCGCATTGATGACCTTTCTGCTGAAGATAATATGCTGCCGATAAACCACCGGGACCAGCGCCGATAATGGCAACCTTTTTTCCTGTTGATGGAGCTACCTGAGGAACAAATTTAGATGCAGATTTTAGATCGTAATCCGCTGCAAATCGTTTCATGTAGTCAATTCCAACACCTGTTTTTTCATCTAACAGGTTACGGCGACAAGCAGCTTCGCATGGGCGCACACATACACGACCGCAAATTGCTGGCAATGGGTTAACCTCTTTTATCAAAGCAACAGCTTCTGAATACAAGCCTTTTTCGATTAGCGAAATATATCCCTGAACATCAACTCCTGCAGGGCAAGTTTCCTTGCAAGGAGCAACGCAGTCGGCATAATGATTACTCATCAAAAGATTAAGAGCGGTTTGACGAGCTTTTACAACCTTTTCGCTTTCGGTATTGATTACCATTCCTTCCGAAATACGAGTTGAGCATGATGGTTGAGGTTTTTTCATCCCTTCGATTTCTACAACGCACACATAGCAAGATGAATATGGCTCAAGTCTCTCGTCGTTACATAAGGTCGGAATTTCAATTCCTTCGCGTCGAGCAACGTCAACAATATATTCTCCGGGATTTCCTTTAACGGGTTTACCGTTTAGTATTATATTAACTTTATCCATTGTTTCGTTTTTTTAAGTTAGACTGATTGCTTCGAACTTACACTTGGTGAAGCATACTCCACACTTAATACATTTTTCCTGATCTACAAAGTGAGGCATTTTTCTGTCGCCGCTAATGGCATTAGTAGGACAGTTTTTAGCACAAACTGTACAACCGGTACAATTTTCCTCAATAACAGTGTAGGTGAGGAGAGGACGACATTTTTTTGCCGGACATTTTTTGTCGCGGATATGTGCTTCGTACTCGTCGCGGAAATATCTGATCGTTGTAAGAACAGGATTTGGTGCAGTTTGACCAAGACCACATAACGAATTGTCGATAATTTGGTGTGATAGCTCTTGAAGCATTTCGATATCGCCTTCTTTTCCTTCGCCTTCGGTGATGCGGGTTAAAATTTCGAGCATTCGTTTTGTTCCAATACGGCAGAAAGTACATTTTCCGCACGATTCTTTGGCAGTAAAATCGAGGAAAAATTTTGCCATGTCAACCATGCAAGTAGTTTCGTCCATTACAACCATACCGCCCGATCCCATGATTGCTCCAGTACTGCTTACCGAGTCGTAATCAATAATTGTATCACCAAGATAAGCCGGCACACATCCTCCCGATGGACCGCCTAACTGAACAGCTTTAAACTTTTTACCATTCTGAATTCCGCCACCAAGTTTAAAAATGATGTCGTTAATTGTAATTCCAAGAGGAACTTCGACTAAACCACCACGGCTAATTTTGCCAGTAAGTGCAAAAACTTTTGTGCCAGGGCTATTCTTTGTTCCGTATTTCGAATATTCTTGTGCTCCGTGGAAAAGAATCCAAGGTATATTGGCAAAAGTTTCGACATTGTTTACGTTTGATGGTTTGCGCCATAATCCCGATTCGGCAGGAAAAGGAGGGCGTTTGCGAGGCATACCACGGTGACCTTCGATAGAGGCCATCAAAGCGGTTTCTTCTCCACATACAAATGCACCAGCACCTTCTTTAACATAAATATCGAGATTAAATCCTTTAATACCGCAAACATCAGAGCCCAGAAAACCTTTTTCGCGAGCCTGAGCAAGTGCAATATTTAATCTCTTTATTGCTAGAGGATATTCGGCGCGACAATAGATAACGCCATGATTTGCTCCAATTGCATAAGCACCGATTATCATGCCTTCGATTACAGAATGTGGATCTCCTTCGAGAACCGATCTATCCATAAATGCTCCAGGGTCTCCTTCATCAGCATTACAAATAATATATTTATCGTCGGATTGATAATTAAATGCAAATTTCCATTTCATCCCAGTAGAGAATCCACCTCCACCACGGCCTCTGAGGCCAGAATCTTTTACTGTTTGAATAACTTGTTCGCGCGAAATGCCTTCGTTAGCAATTTTTTTAATTGCAGCATAGCCATCATTACGCATGTATTCATTTATATCTTCGGGTTCGATAACCCCACAATTTCTCAATGCAATTTTAACCTGAGAATCAAAAAAATCCTCTTCACCAGTTTTAAACAATTCACTTTTTACAACATACTGTTTTACTGGATTATGGTTAAGTACGTGTTCCTGAACTAATTCAGCAACTTTATCTTCGGTAATATCGCCATAAAGAAAATTTCCGTTTTCGTCAATAATTTCAACGAGGGGCTCTTTATAACACATCCCAACACAGCTGGTTTTTTTAAGCACAAAATCCAGATTACCGGCATCTTTCATAGCCTGCAATCTGTTGTAAACTTTCGAAGCACCGGCGGCAATTCCGCAACTGCCTAAACCGACAATAACCTGAGTTTTGCTCATTATTTATTTTCTTTAAGTTTAATTTCATTTATAATTTTTACAGCAGATTTGCCGTTAAGCTTGCCATAAACTTCTTCACCGATCATAATTACTGGCGCTAAGGAACAACAGCCCAAACAAGCTACCGATTCTAGGGTAAATATTCCGTCGGGAGTAGTTTCTCCATCATTTATTTCGAGGGCTTCGGCAAGCGATTCGGTTAGCTCGGTAGCATTTTGAACATGGCATGCTGTTCCGTGACACACTTTTACAATGTGCTTACCAACCGGCGAAAGTCGAAACTGTGAGTAAAAGGTTGCAACTCCGTACATCTGGCTTTTACTGATTTTTAGTTCGCTTTCAATTTTTTCGAAAACAGAATCGGGCAAATAGCCATACAAAGCCATTGCAGACTGCAAAAGCGGAATTACATTTCCTTGTTTACCTCTGTACTTTTCAATTAATGTATCCATCAATGATAAGTCAACCTGCTGCTGCTCTGGTCGTGTTTTCTCTTGTAGAATTCTGTTAATTCTCATGCTTCAGAATATTTTAAAAATTTGTAAGGTAAAAATATAAAAATACCAGTACAACATAAATGTTGTATCAAAAAAAGATAAAAAAGTCCCACAAAACTGTGGGACTTTTTATAAAATGATTTACAGGAGACCCTGTGCTAACATAGCTTCAGCAACTTTAACAAAACCGCCGATGTTTGCACCGTCAACGTAGTTGATAAAATCACCTTTTTTACCATATTTTACACAAGTTTTGTGAATTTCAATCATAATGTTGTGTAATCTTTCGTCTACCTCTTCTCTTGTCCAGCTCAAACGAAGTGAGTTCTGAGACATTTCTAAACCAGAAGTAGCAACACCACCAGCGTTAGCTGCTTTACCAGGTCCGTAAAGGATTTTGTGCTCAAGGAAATGTTCAACAGCTTCTGGAGTACTTGGCATGTTTGCACCTTCCGAAATACAATAGCAACCGTTTGAGATCAACATCTTAGCGTCGTCAGCATTTAACTCGTTTTGTGTTGCACATGGTAAAGCTACATCACACTTGATGCCCCATGGAGTTTTTCCTTCGTAATACTCGCAACCGTATTTTTCTGCATACTCTTTAATACGTCCGCGTTTTACGTTTTTAAGTTCCATTACGTAAGCAAGTTTAGCTGCATCAATACCTGCTGGATCATAAATAAAACCAGTAGAATCTGATAAAGTAACAACTTTACCACCTAACTGAGTTACTTTTTCGGTAGCATACTGAGAAACGTTACCAGAACCAGAAATTACAACTGTTTTTCCCACGAAAGAATCACCACGGGTTTTTAGCATTTCTTCAGCAAAATAAGTTGCTCCATAACCTGTTGCTTCTGGACGAATTAAAGATCCACCCCAAGTTAAACCTTTACCTGTTAGTACACCGGTAAACTCGTTACGGATTCTCTTGTACTGACCAAACATGTAACCAATTTCGCGACCACCAACACCAATGTCACCAGCAGGAACGTCGGTATCAGGACCAATGTGACGCTGTAATTCAGTCATAAAACTCTGACAGAATTTCATTACTTCATTGTCAGACTTTCCTTTTGGATCAAAATCAGATCCACCTTTACCACCACCCATCGGTAATGTAGTAAGTGAGTTTTTGAATACCTGCTCAAAAGCAAGGAATTTAAGAATACCAAGGTTTACTGTTGGGTGAAATCTTAAACCGCCTTTGTAAGGACCAATTGCCGAGTTCATCTCAATTCTGAAACCTCTGTTAATTTGTTGATTACCTTTATCATCCAACCATGCTACGCGGAACATAATTACTCTTTCTGGCTCTACGATTCTGTCAAGAATACCATCATATCTTGGATTTTCTTCAATAAAAGGTAATAAAGACTCTACCACCTCTCTCACTGCCTAGTGAAACTCTTTTTCACTAGGGTTTTTGGCAATAACTTTTGCCATGAATTGCTCAACTTTTGCACTCATCGTACTTACAGTTTAAATTAGTAAATAAAAATTATTTTTTAACGCATTACAATAATAAGAATAATTTATTTTCCTACCAACAGCAGTAGTAATGTTATAAAACAGCATTTATTTAGTTTAGACTGAATTTAAACTATTTTGTGCTCTTTAGCAGATATTTTGATGCTTTTGAGAAAAAATGCACCTATTCTTCAATAAAGTCGCTTAAATTAAAAACTGGGGAAAAATGATAAGTCTCACTGTCTGTGCCGCCAGCCATGTGATTATAATGATGAAAACAGTTTAAGAAAACAAATTTTCCGTCCGATTCATAAATTGCTAAATAATCTATGCGACCACCGCTTGCCATATAATAATAATCTTGTTGGTTTATTATATGTATCTTCTTTGGTTCATCATCAGATTTTCCAGAGTTTGCAAAAAGCTGTGATTGAGTATTCATGGTCCATAAATCTTCATCCATAATCCAATAATTATCGTAACTGAATTTGATGTTCTTATAAGTGAAATGAGCAATCGAGTCAATATACATTGGGAAATTCGTCGAACCGTCCACAACTTCAAGTTTTATTGGAGTTGGCTTATGTGCTATATCCAGGTTGTGCTCGATAAAGTAAGTTTTTGCCGAATCTAACATTTTAACTGATAATTCGTAGGGGGTACAATCCTTGTCTTCGTAAGCTGCTTGATAAATAGTAAAAGTCTTCAAATATTTTTGTTCCTTAAGGTCGTAAACACCTAGTACAACACCAGAGGTTGGCTTATCTTCAAAGCCAACATATCTACAATTACAAGGCTGCTTATATAATTCTCCAGTTTCATCATAAATTTCGTGTAATTTAAAAATGTGTTTAAATGCCACTAATTGATTGTCGTAATTAATGTCCAAAACTATAAAATCGTCAGTTATTATTCCAATTTCATAATCGTGTGAATGAAATTCACGGGTTACTGAAATTTGTGCCTGTGATGATAGAAATATTGTATATGCAAAAACAAATAATATTATTCTTTTCATGCTTGTTGCTTCAATGATTAATATCTAAAGAAATTTGTGATGTAAAGATAATAAAATTTCTAATTTCAGTAGGAAAGACTGCTTTGTTTTATCCAGATGTAACAGCTATAGGTTGATAAGCATAAATGCCGATTGAGCGCTGACGGTGCGGCTTAAAGAACTAAATCACCGCTATCGCACGATTGTGCATAGGACAAAGCTGCGGGTATGGTGTGGTAACGCCAGAAAAACGGAACAATAGAACAATAGAACATTTGAACAATAGAACATTTGAACAAAAAGGCTGCAATACTGTATAGACTGGCACAATGCCTCCTTAGCCTTAGCCTCAGCCTCAGCCTAGAAAGTGAACAATAGAACTATAGAAGTAAGAACAAAAAATCAACTAATCAAACCAAAATCAGTTTTTCCTTTGTTCATTTCTTTAATGTTAAGCGAGAAGATGTAATTTGCTTCTTTTTCGAGTTGTGGATCATTATCAAGAATGTCGGCTGCAACATCTTTAACATATTGAATCAATTGTCCGTCCTGACTTAAATTTGCCATTTTAAGGTTAAATGCAAAACCACTTTGTTGTTTACCTTCTAAATCGCCAGGGCCTCTCAGTCTTAGGTCGGTTTCGGCTATCTCGAAGCCATCGGTGGTGTTAACCATAGTCATTATTCTGTTGTAGGCATTTTCTGATAGTTTATCTCCAGTCATCAAAATACAATATGATTGCTCGGCACCACGTCCAACTCGTCCACGTAGCTGATGCAATTGCGATAGCCCAAATCTTTCTGCCGATTCTATTAACATAACAGTTGCATTAGGAACATCAACACCAACTTCGATAACTGTTGTGGCAATCATTATTTGGGTTATCTTATCGGTAAACATTTTCATCGAAAATTCTTTTTCGGCTGGTTTCATTCTGCCATGTACAACCGAAATCTGATATTTTGGCGGAGGAAATGCTCTGCTAAATCCTTCCACTCCATCTTCCAAATCTTTGTAGTCCATGTTTTCCGACTCGCTAATTAGCGGAAAAACAACATATATTTGCCTACCAGCTTCGATCTGCTTTTTTAAAAATCCGAAAACTCTAAGCACATCGCTATCTTTAAAATGACGAGTGATAATTTTTGTCCGCCCGGGTGGTAATTCGTCAATTACCGAGACATCCAGATCTCCGTAAAGTGTCATTGCAAGCGTTCGTGGAATCGGGGTTGCCGTCATAACTAGAATATGCGGTGGTGAATCGTTCTTCTCCCATAGTCTTGCGCGTTGTTCAACTCCAAAACGATGTTGTTCGTCAATTACAACCAAACCAAGGTTTTGAAACTTAACGTTATCCTCAATTAGTGCGTGCGTACCTATTAATATGTTGAGCTTACCGTTTTCGAGTTCTTCGTGTATCTTTGTTCTGTCTTTTTTCTTTACCGAACCTGTAAGAATGTTTACATTAACATCCAGACCTTCGAGAAATTTGCTCACCGAACGATAATGCTGCTGTGCAAGAATTTCGGTTGGTGCCATAATACAGGCCTGATAGCTATTATCAACTGCAATTAGCATCGTGAGAAGAGCAACAAGAGTTTTGCCGCTTCCAACATCTCCCTGAAGCAAACGATTCATTTGTTTCCCTGATGCAAAATCATGTCGGATTTCTCTTAAAACTCTTGTTTGAGCACTAGTAAGTTTAAAAGGAATCTTTTTATAAAAGCATTCTTTCACCAGATTATCTTTTGACTTAGCAAAACTAAATCCAGGGGTGTTTTGCTTTCGGTTTAGTTTTATCTGTTGTAGATTTAGCTGAATGTAAAATAACTCCTCGAACTTTATCCTGTATTGGGCCGCCGCAAGCTCTTTTGTATCGGATGGGAAATGAAGTTGGGTAAGTGTATCCTCAATTCCTTTTAAGCGGTACTTCTCTCTAAACCAGGGGGCAAGTGTTTCAGGAATTTTTCCTTTAACCTGTTTTAGCAACGTATCGCAAAGCTTTTGTATGGTTTTAGAATTAACAAAATTTGATTTTAACTTTTCGGTTGTGCTGTACTGCGGATATAAATTATTTACGAGTTGCTTTTGCCATTTCTCAAAATCCTCAATATCGGGATGAACGATGTTTATCCTGCTTCCAAAAGCTTTTGGCTTACCAAATAAAACATACTCTTTGTTACGGACTATAGAGTCTCGAATCCAGCTTATTCCCTGAAACCACACAATTTCAACAACTCCACTTCCATCGGTAAAATAACCAGTAAGTTTTTTAGTATTTCGGGTTAATGATGTTAATTCGAAATGGGTAAAATTTCCCTTAATCTGTATATAGGGCAATTCCTTGTTTAAATCAGCAACACTGTAAAACTTGCTTCGGTCAATATAACGATATGGAAAATAAAACAACAAGTCGCGCCACGAAATAAGTCCAAGCTCTTCCTTTAAAAGTGCTGCCCGCTTTGGTCCAACACCCGGCAAATATGTCAACTCGTTATCTAAAATCGTCATCTAATATTCTAATTGGGTTGTAAAAATACGAATTTGTTTGCGGAGTTTAAAATCTCGATGAATAATATTATGTATTTTTGCAGCATAAAACCCTGCACATGCGTCTGCCTGCTAATATAGGATATTTCTTTAAATCGAAAAAAAATCATCTTTTACCAGATGTTTTTAACGATTATATCCTCGACATGTCGGTCGGTCATTACGCGTGCAACGATGCAGAAAACTATCGGCGTGAACTTCTAAAATGTGATTCCAAATTGCAGATAACAGATTTTGGCGCTGGTTCGCATAAACTCGGTAATAAAACACGAATAGTCAAAGATATTGCTGCCGTTTCGGGGACCAAGCCGGAATTTGGAATGTTTTTCACCAAGCTTATTAATGCATTTGGAGTTAAAAATATTCTCGAAATGGGAACATCTGTCGGAATAGGAACATTTTATCTGTCGCAGGCTGCACCTGAAATAGGCCTAATCGGAATCGAAGCATGTCCGCAAACAGCAGATTTTTTAAAGAATAAGCTTGTAGAAAATAAAATTTCAAATGTCGAAATTATTAATGATGATTTTGACTCCGTTTTTGAAAAAGGAGTGTTAGCACAAAATCATTTCGATTTGGTTTATATCGATGGTAATCACAGAGGTGAGGCTCTATTAAAATATTACGAAATTTTAAAGTCGAAGTATCTCAACAAACAGCATATAATAATTGCAGATGATATTAACTGGAGTAAAGATATGTTTGCTGCCTGGAAAAGAATTACATCATCTGCGACAGATACTTATCTTGATTTATTTAGATGCGGAATTATTTTGTCGGGATATGACTTGCCACAGGGTTTATTTTCTATAAATTTTGTTAAGAATGGGGTTGAATAATTAATAAATTGTATTTTAGTACAAAAAAAGTCGTGAAGAAAGTAATTGAACTTAAAGATATTGTAAAAAATTATTACGTTGGAACAATCACCGTTGAGGCTCTTCGTCGAGTTAGCCTAACTATTGAAGAGAACGAATATGTGGCGATAATGGGTCCTTCGGGTAGTGGAAAATCAACACTGATGAATATTATCGGCTGTTTGGATACAATTACCGCTGGAACCTATGTGCTAAATGGCACAGATGTTAGCGATATGACCGACAACGAGCTTGCTGAAACTAGAAATAAAGAAATCGGCTTTGTCTTTCAAACATTTAACTTGCTCCCTAGATATACTGCTTTCGAAAATGTTATGCTGCCTCTGGTTTATGCAGGAATACCATCAAAAGACAGATTCTCCCAAACCGAGAAAGTTATTGAGTCGGTAGGATTAGCCGATCGATCACACCATAAACCAAACGAACTTTCGGGCGGACAAAGACAACGAGTTGCAGTTGCTCGAGCTCTGG
>JAQVGK010000093.1 GCA_028696755.1 Bacteroidales bacterium
ATGTGGTTTTCGGCCGAAGATCGCTATCCTATTGCAACAACAATTATTCAAGATAAAAGATATTGTAACGGAAAAATCGAAAGCAGCTCCGAGACTTGGATAAATAACAAATATATGAGTTTTGAGAATGTAAAGCCTGAGTCTGAGAATGATTTCTTAAGCTCTGTTGCCGAGCTAAGTGTATTCCCAAATCCATTTAAAGAAAATGCAGAAATATCTGTACTTTTAACCCAAGATGCCGACATGTCGATTTCAATTTATAATGCTGCTGGAGTTAAGGTGCAAGATGTTTGCACAAATAGTTTTTACAAAAAGGGAATGTATATTTTCGAACTTAACGAAGATGAAATTAGTCTGAAACCAGGTTTGTATTTTGTTAAGCTGGAAGCAAATGGTAAAACTATTAGCCGCAAGCTAATCCGCAATCAATAAGGAAGCATTTTCATATAATCTACAAGCTGATCCAGCCCTTGCTGTAATGGCTTTTTCACAGCTGCACGCATCACAATATTTAAATCGGCCCGAACAACCAAACGAACTGCAGTTTCGTATGCCGCAAATGATTTTAGCTGAACCCAAAGTGTAAATTTGTATGGAGAGCCATCGTCACCTATAATTTTTATCATTTTTGCAGCATCGCGTTCAATTATTTTAAGTGCCATTCGCTGACCTTTTACAATAAATGCGCAGGTGCTTTCGGTTGCGTTCCAATCCTCAACATCAGGCGGAATGAGCTTGGAGATATTTCTGAAATCTGAGAAAAAATTAAAAATTCTTTCGTCGCTATTGTTGATTTTCCCAGTTTTACTTATGACTTCTAGTTCTTTCATGCAAGCAGAGTTTTACTTTTTCCAGTTACCTGGATCGAGTCTCCATTCTTTAAGCAAATTAAGATCGGCTTCGGAAACATAACCTGTAGCAATTGCTTCTTCAATAAGAGCATCGTAATTACTTAGAGTTACAAGCTTAACATTTGCAGCAGCAAAACTATCAACAGCCTTTTGAAAATTGTATGAAAATATTGCAGCCATGCCAACAACCTCGCAATTTGCTTCACGAATAGCATTAACAGCGCTCAAGCTACTTCCACCTGTCGAAATTAGGTCTTCGATAACCAAAACTTTTTGATTTGGATCGAGCTTTCCTTCGATTTGATTTCCCATACCGTGATCTTTTGGCTGCGAACGAACATAAACAAATGGTTTATTCATTGCTTCGGCAACAAGCGCTCCTTGCGCAATTGCTCCAGTTGCAACTCCAGCAATAATGTCGAAATCGCCGAATTTTTCTTTAATTACTGTAACAAACGATTCCTTAATAAAAGTTCTTACTTCGGGGTAAGATAAGGTTTTTCTGTTGTCGCAGTAAATTGGCGAATACCAGCCCGATGCCCATGTAAAATGATTTGCAGGCTCTAATTTAATTGCTTTAATTTGTAAAAGTTTAGCAGCGATTTGTTTTGCAATTTGATCCATGTTGTTATGTTTAAAATTTATTACAATAATAAAATTATTCTTCTTTCCGAAAGCGAAACAACGGAAAAATCGTTTACAAAAATATACTTTTTAGACGAAGATAAAATTAAATTAGCACTTAATATTTTTCTTAATTCTGACGACCTAATCGGACTTAACATTTATGGAAAAGTATTTACAGATGTGCCACCATTTTTAAAGAATCAGTTTATTTTTATCAGAGCTGCAGGAGGCATTGTTAAGGATTTCAAAGGCAGAATTCTTTACATAAACAGACTAGGCTATTACGATTTTCCCAAAGGTAAGGCCGAGTTGGGCGAAACAGATGAAATTACTGCAATTCGCGAGGTTTCTGAAGAATGTGGAATTAAAATTGCCGATTTACAGATCGAAAAAAAGATTGGAAATGTTTACCACATTTATCCATACAAAAAATCGTTTGCATTAAAGGAAACAGCATGGTTTTTAATGCGATTCAACGGCAATTATTCCTTAACACCTCAATCCGAAGAAGATATAACTGCTGTGGGTTGGCTTAATTATGATGAAATATCTGTTTTCGAAAAAGGGACCTATCCTTCTTTAAGGGGATTGTTGGGGATGATATGAAATGAAAACGGAATGTTTACTCGCGTGTGTTGCCCTGAATCGAAGTGAGTCCAGCATCGTTGTGTTGGATATGAAAATTCTGATTTTCACTATTTTTTTTCAAAAAGCAACTCGGCAAAATAAATTCGTGAGCAGACGAAATTATCAAAACAATAGGTGTTTATTTCGTGAGTAGACGAAATTATCGAAACAATAGGTGTTATTTTCGTGAGCAGACGAAATTATTAAAATAATACGTGGAATTTTCGTGAGCATACGAATATTTTGCTTATATTTGTATTTTATTCGTGAGCTAAAGAAATTATTTGCAATATGGACAACAGATTAGAAATACTGGAAAAGTACAATTTCTGGAACAAAAACCAACCGAAAGAAGGCTTTTTGCGAGAAAGCTACACAGAAAAAATAATAAAATATACCGGGAATAATCTTATTAAAGTTCTAACCGGGCAACGACGTACCGGAAAGAGCTACATTATGCGGCAACTTGCTTGGCAGCTTATTCGCAGCGGAGTAAACAAGAAAAACATTTGTTACATCAATCTCGAAATGCTCGACTTTGGCTTTATAAAGAATTATTCGGATCTTGATTTGCTTTTTAAGTTGTACAAGTCGTCGATAGAGCCAAAAGGACGAGTTTATTTATTTATTGACGAAGTGCAAAATGTTGATGGCTGGGAAAAACTGGTGAATTCCTACTCTCAGGACTACACCGAAGACATAGAGATATTTATAAGCGGGTCGAACTCAAAAATGCTTTCGGGCGAACTTGCCACTTTACTATCGGGCAGGTATATCAACTTTACAATATTTCCTTTTTCATTTGAAGAGTATTGTGGGATAACGAAATGTAAAAACGATAAGCAAGCGTATCTCGATTATCTTCAAACAGGAGGAATGCCCGAATTATTCCGTTTGAAGGATGATGAAGTTCGTAGAAATTACATTCGTGCATTAAAGGACACAGTTATGCTTCGCGATATAATTCAGCGCTATAGGGTGAGTGATCCAATATTGCTTGATGATGTTTTCTCTTACTTGGTAAACAATGCCTCGAGCATAATTTCGGTAAATAATATTACGAATTTCTTTAAAAGCAATTTGCGCAAAACAAGTTACGATACCATCTCTAACTATATCGGTTATTTCGAGGATGCATTTTTGGTTCATCGTGCCGAGAGATTTAATATAAAAGGAAAAGAAATACTTGGCGGAAACAAAAAATATTACATTAACGACTTGTCTTTCAGCAACTTTTTGTACAAGGGTTTTGGATATGGTCTGGGATATAAACTTGAAAATTTGGTTTATCTAGATTTACTACGAGCTGGTTACGATGTATATGTTGGAGAAATCAACAAAAAGGAAGTTGATTTTGTAGCTTTAAAATCTGATCAAAAAATCTACGTTCAATGCACCTACATGCTTGTTGATGAAAGTACAATTGAAAGAGAGTACTCTTCACTTTTGTCGATAAAAGACAGCTATCCCAAATTTGTAGTTTCGCTCGACGACCTAAAGCTAAATTCGAACCAAGGAATAGAACACATTCAAGCCTGGAAATTTGCACAATTGTGTAAAAAGTTGTGATGCGGCTGCGTTAAAATATGCATAATTTTATTAGTTTTGTAAGACAATACTCTTCATGAAAAACATAGACTCTTTTTTTATAATAAATTATGGCAAGAAAGAAATCAAACATAGTGCCTAACAATAGTTTTAGCGAGATTTTACTTTACACAGCACCGAGTGGTAAAGTTAAAGTTGAAATATTTTTACATAATGAAAATGTGTGGTTGTCGCAGGCAAAAATTGCAGAGCTTTTTGGCGTTGAACGATCTGTTGTTACCAAACATTTAAAAAACATATTTGACACAGCAGAATTACAAGAAAGTTCAGTATGTGCAAAAATTGCACATACTGCCTCTGATGGTAAAACATATCAAACGCAATTTTATAACCTCGATGCTATAATTTCGGTGGGATATCGAGTGAATTCAACTCAGGCAACTCATTTTCGCATTTGGGCAACCGAACGACTAAAAGAGTACATTATTAAGGGTTTTACAATGGACGATGAACGTTTGAAAAACCCTGAAAATATTTTTGGTAAAGATTATTTTGACGAACAATTGGCTCGCATACGCGATATTCGAAGCAGTGAGCGTCGTTTTTACCAAAAAATAACCGATATCTACGCTCAATGCAGCGCCGACTATGATGTGAATAGCGAAACAACCAGAAACTTTTTTGCAACTGTTCAAAATAAATTACATTGGGCTATTACCACACAAACTGCTGCTGAAATTATTTTTAATCGTGCCGACAGCAGTAAACAAAATATGGGTTTGAGCACTTGGAAAAACGCTCCCAATGGTGCTATTAGAAAAACCGACGTGTCAATTGCAAAAAACTACTTGAACGAAACCGAACTCGACAACCTGAACAGGATTGTATCAATGTACCTCGACTATGCCGAAATGCAAGCAAATAATCGTAAGATAATGTATATGAAAGATTGGATTGCTCGTTTAGATGCATTCTTACAATTTAACGAAAAAGAAATTCTAACACATACAGGAACTGTAACTGCCGAAATCGCCAAAAACTTTGCCGAAACCGAATTCGACAAATTTCATGCAATCCAAGCCAAAAACTACGAATCGGATTTTGATAAGCTGTTGGGACAAGTGAAAGAGGCAGAAAAAGGTTATAATATGGATTGAAGGATTGGGCTAGAAATTCTGCGGCAGCGGCTGGAAAAATAACTCAGTCGGATTTGGAATCGAATGAGCTGGGGGAAGTAAGTGGTTCCAGCACTCGGATTGCAACCGAAAACGCCCAAAGGTGTTGAGCTCAGCGGAGCTAACCGAAGTCCGTAGGACGAGCTCAACGAAGTTAAATCCGAGCGAGCGCAGCTAAATTAACTTTGTTGAAAGCTAAAGCCGTTCGAGCGAGGCTTAATAATTTACTTTATATTGGCTGTAACAATGTTAACTGCAGGATTATCGAAAAAATCAGCATCATCAGTAACTATTGTCCAATTATTCATTTTTGAAAGCGCCAAATAATAAGAATCGTTGAAATCACTACTTTCGAGAAGATTTAAAACATGTTCAATGTTTATCTTATGAAAGTCATCAGAGCCACGTGTTGTAATCTTAAGAATTTGAGGCAGAATTTCCTTAATTTCTTTTACAGTTTCGTAATATTGCTCCGATTTAACAAAATCTCTTTTATAATCAGTTTTAGCAATGTTTTCAGGTTTTTTCTTCCAGTTTTTGAATTCTATTTTCAACCAAGCATTGCAAAACTCTGATACAACCAATGCATTAATCCAGATTGTAGCTCTTACTGTCTGAACTTTTTTTAGGAATACCGAATATTGGCGTTGTTTCAATTTATTTGAATTCTGCATTGGGTGAAATAAATATAACCACACATTATTGTCGAAAAGTAAATTTTCGTCTGAAACAGGATTATAGGTATTGATGTTATTAACCTTACTCATCACCCAAAACATCATTTATGGACTTATCAAACTCCTCGGGATTATCGAAATATTCTTTTGCCCGTTTGATTACTTTATTAAATAGGTGATTATTCTCAGAACTAACATTTTTCACGTCTAAATGCTTTCGTAACTCTTCGCTTGAATATTTGCTGTAAAGCTGGCCTATACATGCGTTTAGAAATGCAGTAATTATCAGATTGATATTCTGAAAATCTAGAACAACTGTTAAACCGGCAGAAATTGCTCCATCAATTTTTTTAAAAATATTATCGCCGTCATCCACGCTGATGGCAGAGTCGGAGCCTACTTCATCAAAAATGCGAATAATAATTTCGTTGGTTTTCATTTTGCAAAGATAATTAAAAAACTATTTCTTCAATAGGTTCATCTTTTAAATAATAAAACGATTTGTCATCAAGATTAAATTCAAGATTTACCAATGTGCCGGGAAAAGCGTGCGGCAAAGTTTTTGAAAATTCTCCTGAAACTGTCTGTTGCCAATAGCCATTGTTAGATACAATTTGAACCTTACCCTTGTTAAGTCTAGCAAATTCACAAATAATTTTTAAACCGAGACCTCCCGGAATGTTTTTAGCTTTCGGTTTTGTAGTGTTATTATCAGCCAATGCCCATAAAATTGCATCAACTCCGCTTAAATCGGAATTTAAAAAATCATTTACATTTTTCTTAATTGATTTTCCAATATCAACAATTGTAAAATCAATTCTTGGCGGTAATTTATTAGGGTAAAATTGTCCGCAACTGTAAACATATTCACAATCGCCGTGAATTACTGCATTACTATAGATTTCAAAAATACTTCGTATTATTTCATATTTTGCTGGCTTGCTTAGTTTTGGGAAATCAGGCTTATCAATAAGCTCTCTATCAAGAAATTCCTTGATAAGTTTATCTTCAATGATTTTGTTCTTTCGATATTTTATAGTTGTTGAATTATGATCTGGAATCTTCGCTCCACCAAAATTAGCAAGAAAGTGATTCCTGCTAAAAATGTCTTTAAGGCTTGGATTTAAATTTACTGACCTAATTTGATTAAACCTATTCTCAGCCCTATTTATTAAAGCTCCAAGTGCGGCACAAAGATTAGCCTCGAACCATGTTGTTTTCGAAAAATCTAAAACAATTTGCTCCCTGCTACAACCAGCGAAATAGTTATTTAATTCTGCAAAAAAACTATAGCCATCAAAATCACTGCATACTTTTGTAGGGATATAAAAAACCTTTTTCATTATTTCTGATTGTAATACAACACAAAAGTAATAACAATTACGAAAAGTTTAGAAATCGTTTTAATAAAAGTTGATAATACTTTAATCTGACATTTATAATCTGCAATCGATTCAGAAAGCGGTAGCTGATGGTTCTGAATAGCGCATTCGGATTCGGAAATCCGAGTGAGCAGAGGGCAAAGATACAACTATTTTCGTGTTTATACCCTTAAAAACACGAAATACTTTTCATCAAGATATTTCAACTTCAAAAGGTGTCAACATCTGTTGTAATAGCCTTTGGTTTTTCTTTACTTCTAATGCTGGTTCTAGGGGGTCATTTTGCCTGTGGGGGGCTTGCCCTTTGGGCTGTGGTTAGTCAAGAATATACAATAAAAAATCATCGGGAAAGAAGGAATTTTATAATCACTCGGATTACAACCGAAAACGCCCAAAGGCGTTGAGCTCAGCGGAGCTAAATCCGAGCGAGCTGAGGAGTCAATAAACTATAATACAGATTTGAATAAAGTCGCAGAACCATATACTCCAAAAAACCACTGTTCGTCATGCGAAATAAAAGACGAAATCATTAAGCAAAAAGAGCACACTATTAGAGATCTAAAATACACTATCGAAAATCTCAAAAACTTAATAGAACAAAAAGATGCAATAATCAATGCGAAAAACTAATTATTGTTAGCTAATCACACCCCCATCCACACGACCCCCATCTCTCCCGCAATCCTCAAATCAATCTCTGCAAAAGCTGGGTTTTTTATTTCTACAAAAAGAAGCCTGAAGTAGGTTTTGCCAATACTTAGTTTTGCATCCTCTGATTCGAAAACATAAGTGCTCTCTGTTTGACTTAGTGTGAAAATTTTATTGTCTTTTTTGAGATGAAGAATGTCGTTGTTTAGCCAATAGCCTTCGCTGGAATTGTCGAAGGATTGTTGAGTAAGGTGAAGTTTCGGTTTGTTTTTGTATGGCGCGGAATTGGTTGGGCAGAAGGTGTTACAGTTGCCGCATTCGTTGCAGAAGTTGGCGATGTTGATTATCTGGTGTCTTTGCTTTACTTCGAAAATACCATCTTCTTCGATTGTGAAATTGCCACCGCCTGTGTTTACTACTTTTTGGAGATTGTACTTTACTGGCTCGATTTCGTAACTGCGGTTTGCAAAGTTAGGACAAACTGTTGTACAGATATTGCAAATTTCATCACAATACAGGCAGCGAGAGGCTTCGGCAACTATGGTTTTTTCGTCAAGGGTTTTGCTAATTAGCTTAAAGTTTTGTCTGTCGTCAAGTGGCGATTCCCAGATTTCGGCAGCTTGGATTCGCTTTGCACGTTTTAACATCAATTCCTTTTTTGTAATGTTTTTATCGTTGTTCAGGCGTGGATTTTCTAAATTTAATTCTGCCTTGCAAATAATCTCTTCGGCAGTACGACGACCATCAGAAATGGCAATAATCGCAGTTGCAGCATTTCGCTTTGCATCGCCACCAATAAAAATATTCTCAAGCTTTGTTTGGTAGCCAGCTTGGTTCGACTTTAGCAAATCGTTTGAGATAAAATCAATATCTGTACTTTGTCCCAATGCGGGAATAATGGTGTCACAGGCAATTTCAAATTCAGATCCAGCAATTTTTACTGGTTTTGGTCTGCCAGAGGAGTCCAAACCCGCAAGTTCCATTCTTGAACAAAGTAAGGCTGTGACTTTTCCATTTTCGCTGAGTATTTTTTCGGGAGCAACGAGTTCAATTATTTGCATTCCTTCTTCGAGAACAGCTTTTATTTCGCCTTGGTCTGCTGGCATTTCGCTAATTGTACGACGATAAACAATAGTAACCTTTCCATCTTTTCCAACAAGACGATAAGCAGTGCGCGCGGCATCCATGGCAGTATTTCCACCACCAATAATTACAACATTTTTCCCTATTCCGGTTGGCAAAGCAGATTTTGCATTAAACAAAAATCCAAGCGAATCGAGAACCCCTTCAGCCTTGTTTCCTTCGGTTGTAAAATCGGCAGAAAGCTTGGCTCCAGGTGCGAGATAAATGTATTTGTAATCCTTTCTTAAACTGTCGAACTTAGCTGTATCAACTGGTGAATTGTAATGGATTTTTACACCAAGATCGGTAACGCGCTTGAAGTCGCTGTTTATAGCTTCATCGGTAAGACGAAAACCAGGAACAGCAAATTGAACCATTCCGCCAGCTTTTGAATTGGCCTCGAAAACTTCAACTGTAAAGCCTGCTAATGCAAGATAATAAGCACACGACAAACCACTTGGACCAGCGCCCACAACAGCGATTTTTATTCTGTTTGATTTACCGAACATCTGACGTTTAACTTCATCTTGCTCCGACACAAAGCGTTTTACTTCACGTATTAGCAGCGAACTATCGTAGTTTACTCTTGTACATTTTCCCTGACAAAGATGATCGCAAATCATTCCTGTAATTGCAGGAAAAGGATTTGTTTCGAGAATGGTTTTGTATGCGCCAGCAAAATCGCCCCTTGAAGTATGAAACAGGTAATTTGGAATGTCCTGATTTGTTGCACAGGTGTCCATGCATGGTGCAGCAATACAGTCAAAACTACCAAGTTCGCGTTTTGTTTTAATGTTTGGAGAAACAATGTAATTTCTTTTAATGATTATCCGTATTTGTACCTAAATTCATTTTTATAACTAACACACGCCACTAGTAATCTATTGAACAGAGCTTCTCCGTAGTATCTACGATTAAACTTATAGCAAAATTCATCAAGATAGT
>JAQVGK010000094.1 GCA_028696755.1 Bacteroidales bacterium
TTGGGACAAAAGAACTGTAAGCAAGCTGGGATTTTCCGAAAGGGTTCGGAACGCTTGCAACAGTTCTAATTGTCCCAAAATTCACAAGGCCGGAGCTGGCCCGGCGGTTCTTCAAGGCCCTCCCGCGTCGCTTCGTAGAACAATTATCGCTTAATATGACTATTTTAAGCTCGTTATTTTTTGCACAAATGAGAGTTCTCGCTTTTTTTGCTTAACTAAACGACATTGAATTACAAATTACAAATTACAACTATTACTGCAGTATTGAGATTTGTAATTTGTAATTTGTAGTTTGTTATTTGTTTCTACCCAAAACCAACCAATTAAACAACAACATTGCAACAACAGTTCCACCTCCAATCGCAGCAAAGATTATCCAGATATTGTATGGTTGATATGTTGTCCATAAGTAATTGGTAAGTTCGTGGTTATTCATATTCATCAACTCACAGGCTTTATTTACATAATCGGTTTGAGTAAAATTATCGGAGATTTCGGGTATTGTTAATTTTCTTGCTGCGACTTCTTGTTGCAATAAATAAATTTTATCCGAATATTTTTGGTAAACATCGCCCGACAAAATACCTGCAAAGAAATTTCCTCCTGCCATCGGAATATAACTACATCCCATATATAACGCTGTTTTTCCCTCGGGAGCAATTTTTCCGATGTATTCTGTAATTTTTGGAGAACCTGCCATCTCTCCTACTCCAAAAATTAAAATACTTAAAAATAAAAACATTGGGTCGTTAGTCATAAAAGTTAAGGACAAACCTATTGTGGAAACTAAAAATCCACTGATAATTGAATGTATAGGCTTTAATTTCATTACAAAATAAGATACAATTATCTGAAAAAGAATAATGTACATTGCATCAATATTTGTCAGCATTTCAGCCGCTATTGTTTTATCAGCAGTTCCAACCTGTTCAGCAAACCATGGCCAAATTTTGTAAATATTATCGTAAACAACCGAGGTATCCATCCACTGATCGATAAAAACTGGCAAAGTGTAAAACAACTGATTATACATGGTCCAAAAACCAACGATAATTAGCAGAAAGATTAAAAATTTAAAATCTTTGAGAGCTGTATAAATATTCCCGAGTATCTTTTTAACCTCCTGGCCAAAGCTTGTTTGAGATTCAGTTCGTGCTGGCTCTTTAAAAAACAAAATTGCAAGAACAATATTCAATAAAATAACTGCAGAGGAAATATAAAACACATAATGCCAGTCGTGCTGACGAGCCAGTGAAGCTACAACCGGTCCAACAAATGCACCAATATTAACAATCATATAAAAGATACCAAATCCAAGTGATGATGTTTCGTCGTCGGTAGTTTTTGCAATACAGGCAGAAATTACAGGTTTAAAAAGTGCTGCTCCTGTTGCCAACAAAAGATATGATGCAAATACCGCAGGGTAAGATGTTACCTGACCGAGCAGAAAATAAGCGATTGCCAATATCGTATAAGCAATAATCAGTACTTTTTTATAACCAACTCTATCCGCTATCGCACCTGTTACAACTGGCAATAGGTACAAAAAACCTACTACCGACCCCATCATATAACCCTTTTGTGCCTGCGAAAAACCGAGCGCTCCCGATTCAGTTGAACCTGTAAGATATAAAGCAAAAACCATAAATAATCCATACCATGCCCATCTTTCGAATAGCTCCATCGTATTTGCAACCCAAAATGTTTGTGGGTATTTCTTTAGAATTCTAAAAAATTTCGGCATATAGTTTTGTTTTGTGCAAAGCTAAAAAATTTGTAATTATAATTAGGGACTACTGAAAAACTTTACAACACTTGATTCTAAGGCAAAATTGTTGATATTTTGACCGATTTAGTGCAAGCAAAAATAGTAAATGATTTAAAAAACCTTGCAGTATATTTTAATCTCGAAATGAAAACGGGACAAAAATATCCGGATAAATGCGACAAAATAGTATTCGAAGCTCAGCGGGAGGGCCGGGCAAAACGGCGGGCAGCTCAAGCGGTGAGAGCGAAACAATTAGAATTGTGTCGAGCCGACATGTCGTTCTCTAAAACAAATATTTGAGTATTGGCCAAAGGTGCATGGCATTTGTTTTAGGCCAAGGTCGACGTACAATTCTTTTGTTTCGTCTCGAGGTGCGGTGGGTAGCTTTGTTTTGCCTTGATTTCTTTGTAACTTTCTTGATCAAGCAAGAAAGTTAGGCAGTAAATATAAATCCTGTAGTTTATTAGTATAGTTTCCACTTTAACTATATCCTAAATAATTTTATATTTAACCTAAATAGCGGTGTTAAATAGACACTATTTAGAACAGTGTTGAGTTTTTAGCAGACCCTAATTAGGTGTCAATTTTATTAATATTTCCCACTTTCGGCATGGGGCAAGCTGATCTAAATAAGAATTTACTGATAGTGTTGCCACCCTATAAACTAAAGGCTAAAGGTCAATCAAATGTGATTGCTTTTTGCAAGTACTTAGCGAATCGAAACCTAAGTTCACGAACTCCTTTCGTGAAATTGGCTTGCGCAAATAACGGCCACAAAAACACGCCGAGTATTTTTTCGTATAAAAATTATTGACCGCATCCCTTTTTACAAATTATTATTAACACAAATTAACGAATTTTGCTAACACCTTAAAATAATATAGGCGTCAGCAAAAACAAATGTTGTATTTGTGTGCTAAATCAATTTTGACACGTTTTGCTTTTAAATTATCCTATTCATTAAAAATTCTGCACGAAAATTGCTAAATTGCGTCCGAAATTTTAAAATATAAACCATGAGAAAATTTACAATCATCATTTTAGCACTTATAGCAGCTTTGCAAAGTTTTGCATTTGATAACGAGCTATCATCGGCAGCAGTTAAGCCTGGAACAAACGAAGCATATATTGCCGGCACATTTACAACAATAATTGTTTTTGACCTTGAAACTGGTAAAACCTTAAGAACGTTCGAAGTCCCTAACGAAGTTATAAAATTACAATTCAATCCCGATGGAAATGTATTAATTGCTGCTTCAAAAGCGGAATGCTATCTTATTAATCCACTTGATGGAACTATAATATCGACCATTAAAGGAAACGTGTTTTACCTTGCTCCACAATCACCCTATTTTGTCGATTTAAGACAATACGGCGATACAAAAGCGATGCTGTATAATTCAACAACTGGCGAAAAAGTTAAAGAATTGCGTACCGATTTTCAGCCAAAAGCATGTGGATTTGATAAAGATTTTAAAAAGCTTTACGTTTTAAGTGCAAAAATCGAAATTGGAGCCGATAAGGAAAAAGAAATCCTTGCAAAAAAACTAGAAAAATCAACTGGATATAATTGCTACAACTCAGCCTATACCGCAAAACAAGAAGATAAAAATGGTTCTCTCATTGCAGTATTCGACCTTCCAGATGGCAATCTTACTGAAACAATAACCTGTGCATACGACTTTAATGGTTCGTTCGCTTTGGCTGTCATTCCAGTTGGAAAAGAAATCTTTATTAGCGACTGGGATATGCTTGTAAAAATTGATGCCTCAGGAAAATCACATCCAATAGAGTGCGAAAAAGCTGGCTTTGCTTATGCAAATGCATTTATCAATGATTTTTCTCAAATTGTAATTTCATCAACAAAATCTGGAAACATATTCAATGTCCTTTCTTCACAGTGGACAGCATACGATTTGAAAAACAACTTTGAATTTACTTACACCGCATCAATCTTTTTTCACGATAATCAAACATGGTTATTATCTAAAGATTACACCTTGGCTTCGATGAATAAATCTGGAGAAAAATCCAAATACCTAAAAATCGACAATTTAGGTGATAAAGGAGTTGCAGTATATTATTATAACGGTTACTCGAAAAAAGAAGATCGTGATAAAGAAGCTGCAATTATCAATGCAGAGCTTAGTAAGTTGGGTCAGCAAAATATCGACCTCGAACAGTTTATTGGAAAAGGCGATGTAGTAATTGCGAATTTTAAAACTGTGACCGAAGCCGAAAATTTCACAAAAACTTTGAAAGATAATAAGCTGCAATACATTACCAAAATTGCTCCAGCGAAATAAGTGTTTTTCTAAAATAATACGAAATTATTTAGGTATTTTGGTAAAACTAGAGTCAATTTTCGTAATCGGTAAAATTTGTAATCGGTAATCAGTATCTAATCACTAATTACCGATTACCGCTTACCGATCACATAATTTAACAGCGACCTAAATATTTAATATAAACCACTGTGGATTAAATTTCAATGTTAATGCGAAGCTAACAATAATTTAATCCGCATTTTCTTTACGAATTACTTTTTTTAGTAATTTGCACCCGTTGTTCAATCAATTCAAAAACATGAGAAAATTATTTACACTAGCATTTACACTGCTTGCTATTACTGTCTTCGGGCAAGTACGATTTGTCGAAATTGAATCGCATTATGAATCAGGAACCAGCCTTGTAGCTTATAAAGTTGACGCTCCAATCGTTCAGGACATAAACGGAGGATATGGTTTTACTCTAAAAACACCATTTGAATTTACTTCGTTTGCCTTGGGGTGGATGTCATCAACTCAAAATTATCAATCGGGGCAATTTAATATTGTATTTAAAGTGCATAAACCAGGTATGGGCTGGTCCGACTGGAAAACCGATGAAGGCTTTACAAACCCGGGCGATACTCGATCTGGTTATTACAAATCAAATTTAATGTTTGGTTTCGATGAAAATTTACACGATTCGGTAGAATTCTACATTCATACTCCTGAAGGCGAAGTAATTACAGATTTATACATTATCGTTCAGGATATCAGCAGCACCATTGATCCAAAAGCTGTAATGCAAACCGAAGATAACGGAGCAAAAGCCTGTCCTGAATTTCCAGCAGTTATTCCTCGTAGCGAATGGTGTGGTTCATATGATGCATGTCATAATCCTACATATTCAGTAACATATCGCAATTGCACACACACTGTTGTTCATCATGGAGCTAGTCCAGACTCTTATACAGATGGCTATGCAGTTGTTAGAAGTTATTGGAACTACCATGTAAATTCAAACGGTTGGAGTGATATTGGATACAACTATCTTTTCGACAAATACGGAAACTTTTTTCAAGGTCGTCATAACCCAAATATGCCTAATCAGGATGTTCATGCAGCACACGCTGGATATGCAAACACATATTCAATAGGCTTGAACTTTCTGGGAAATTCAGATGCTACTAATACAGCTCCAACCACACCGCAATTACAAAAATGTGCCGAATTTCTAGCTTGGTGGTACGACTATAAAGTTCTTGATCCATTATCTTCAGCTAGTATTTTAAATCAAGCAGGCACAGAATGGATTACACTACCTAGAATTTGTGGCCATAAAGATGTTAATCCAGGTGGCACAACATGTCCAGGAACTGCTCTTTATGCACTTTTGCCATCAATCAGAACCAACACAAATCAAATTATTGTTGATTGCACAACTCCATCCGATACCGAAGCACCAACAACATCAGTAACTACTGCCCGCGATTGGTATAACAGCGATTTCGAAGTCAGTTTTTCGGATGCAGATAATGCTGGAGGAACAGGTGTGCAATATAGTTTTTACCAAATTATGGATTATAACGGAACTGAATGGCGAGCAAATGCAAGCGAAGGATTCTTTAATGATAATTTCACGACTGCAATTCATTCCGATTGGACTCAATATTCGGGTACATGGTCGATAAATTCGGGACATGTATTGCAAACAAACGAGACTAGCACGAATACTAACCTTTATGCAATGGTTGATCAGCAAGGTGGCGATGTATATCTTTATCATTGGCAACAAAAAATATCTGGCAGCGGAACAAATAAACGCTCGGGAATGCACTTTTTCTGCAGCGATCCAACCCAAACTGGAAGATTAAATTCTTATATGGTGTACTTACGTGATGAAGGAAATACTGCCGAAATTTACAAATATTATAACAATTCGTACGAAACTGTAAATGGAGGCTTTTTTTACAGCGAAACTTATGATATTGCTCCTAATGTTTGGTATGATGTAAAAGTTATTCTCAACACAAATACAGGAGAAATTTCACTATACATTGACAACAATCTTGCTGCGTCAACAATTGACGCGTCGCCTTTAAGCTCAGGCAATTCGATTTCGCTAAGAACTGGTGGTTGCCAAACCGAATACGACGACATTAAAGTTTATAAATCGCGTAGCAATACTACAATTGTATCGGCGGGTGAAAGCACAGATGAACAAATTCGTTATCAAAGCCTGTCGCACACACAAGAAGCAGGTAGAATTAGAACCCTCTTGATTGATAATGCCGAAAACTGGTCGGAGAGCATCTCAAAAAATATTTTTACCGATTTTGATGCTCCAACAACTGGAATTAATGTTTCTGGCACTTGGCAGACAGCAGATTTTACTGCAAGTTTTGCTGATTCAGATGCTTTAAGTGGTGTAGAAAAAGGTTTTTACAATGTAAGCGATTTTAATGGAACAAAATGGTCGTCGAACAACAACCGTGGCTATGCTTTTGATAGTTTCGACAGCAACATTGGTACTGAATGGACATCTCAAACAGGAACTTGGGCTGTGAGCAGCGGAACACTTATTCAAAGCAACGAAGCAGAATCGAACACCAATTTACATGCCTACCTTCAGCAAGATTTATCGAATAGATATGTGTATGAATTTGACATGAAAATTGATGGAGCAGGCTCAAACAAACGAGCTGGGTTCCACTATTTTAGCGATTCTCCAACACTTACAAATAGAGGCAATGGTTATTTTGTTTGGTTCAGACTTTCTACTCAGGATTTAGAATTTTACAAAGTTACCGACGATGTTTTCTCACTCGAAAAATATTACGACATCTCGATTAGTGCTGCACAATGGTACAATATTAAAATCATCTACGATCGTATTACAGGCGAAACTCTGGTTTATATGGATAATACTTTAGTTGGCGAATATACCGATTCGGAGCCTTATTCAACTGGAAATTATGTTTCGTTCCGCAGTGGCAATGCAATTCTTTCTGTTGATAATTTTAAAACTTACAGATCGAGATATACTGATGTAACAATAAGCGGTGGTGAATCAACCGACGACATCAGATATTCAAATGCAGCACCTGAAGTCGCATCAGCAAAAATCAGTTCAATGGTGCTAGATAGCGCAAAAAATATTTCGACTGCAATTTCTCAAACCTACAACGTTGATTTTTCAGTACCAACATCAATAGCAACTGTAAATGACGGAACTTCTTCAGACATTGACAACAGTTTTGTAACATCAAGCATATCAGGAAACTGGTCTGCCTCATCAGATCCAAATTCTGACATTGTTGCTTATTATTACGCAGTTGGAACAACATCTGGAGGAACACAATTATTAGGCTGGACAAATAACAACTTATCCACAACATTTACAAATTCATCTGTTAGTCTTGTGCCGGGAACAACATATTTTGTATCGGTTAAATCACTAAATGGCGCAGGCTTGTATTCGGCAGTAAGTACATCCGACGGATTACTAATTCAAGCTGCTGATTGTCCAGAAGATATTGAACTATGTATTGACGATGATGCAATTACTTTAAGCGGAGCAACTCCAATTAGCGGAACATATTCTGGCACAGGAGTTTCTGCAGGTTCGTTTAATCCATCTTTTGCTGGAGCAGGAACACATGTAATAACCTACACAATTGACATTTCTACTTGTAATTATAACATAACTGTAAATCCTCTTCCAACAGTTGATTGCCCTGATGATATTTACATTGCAGTGGATGCCGCAGCAATTAGTTTAAGTGGAGCAAGTCCATCTGGAGGAGTTTATACTATTGCAGGAAACCCTGTTACAACTTTCAATCCAGCAAGCTATGGAATTGGAAGTTACGAAGTTATTTATACATACACAAACACCCCCGAAAACTGCACAAACACATGCAGCTTTACAATTTTCGTTTTCGAGCCACTTGTAATCGATTGTCCAAACAATTACGAAGTATGCGAAAATTCCGAATCTTTTGTTCTTGCAGGTGCAACACCTCCAGGCGGCACATATACTGGAATAGGGGTTTCTTCGGGAAATTTTGATCCTTCTGTTGCTGGTATTGGAACACACGAAATAACTTATACTTACAATACCGAATCTTGTAATTTCTCTGTAATTGTATACGAATTACCCGAAGTAACCTGTCCTGCAAATATTGATGTTCTTACCACTGATGCCTCATTTACATTAAGCGGAGCGACTCCAGAAGGAGGAACTTACAATATTGGCGGAAACACAGTAACAAATTTCAATCCTGCAACTTATGGAGAAGGAATATATACAGTTACATATTATTACAGCGGAACTCCAGCAAATTGCGAATCGTCTTGCAGTTTCACAATTACCGTTGAAGAGCCATTAGTTTTGGATTGTCCAGAAAACTTTAGTGTTTGCCTCGATCAGGAAGCATTTGAACTTACAGGAGCAAGTCCGGCTGGTGGAGCTTATTCCGGAACAGGCGTTATCTCAGGAGTGTTTGATCCTACTGCTGCTGGTTTAGGGACTCACACGATAACTTATTCGTACGAAACCGAAAATTGCAATTTCGAAATAACAGTTAATCAAAATCCAGAAGTAAGCTGTCCAGAAGATTTCTCAATTACGGATAATGATTCTCCATTCCCACTAGTTGGTGGAAACCCATCAGGAGGGATATATTCAATAAACGGAAATAACCTTACATATATTAATCCACCATCTTACGAACCTGGAGATTATGTTATCGTTTACACCTATTATGACGAGACTACTGATTGCTATGGAAGTTGCGAATATACTATGACAGTAACTCCTTATGTAAATCTTGAAGAAGAACTTTTATCAAACTTCGAAATCTGGCCTAACCCTACCACAGGTGAATTTAACATTAAACTACCACAATTACATAGTGAATGCAATATTAAGATGATTGATTTACAAGGCATAGTTATTGAAGAAAGACAAGTTATGGCAGATACTGAACTAGTTGAGTTTAATAGAAATAACTTAAGTGCTGGAGTTTACTTTATTCAAATTGCCACAACAGATTTAATTAAAGTTAAAAAGTTGGTGGTGGAGTAGAACTATAAATGACTATGTATGACTATAAATATTGACAAACAACTTTTCGCCAACTTAGTTCAGATTATTGAGAAGGGCAAAAAGCAAGTCGCTGTAAAAGTTAACAGCACCGTTATTCTTACATATTGGCAAATCGGAAAGACGATAAATGAACATATTCTTAATAATTCACGCGCGGCTTACGGAAAAGAAATTGTGGCGACAGTGGCGACACAATTGAGTGAAAAATTCGGAAGTAGTTTTAAAGAAGGCAATGTTCGTAGAATGATACAGTTTTCTGATTCATTTGATGATTTTGAGATTCTCGTGCCACTGGCACGACAATTAAGCTGGTCACATTTTTTAATATTGTTGCCCTTAAAAACAAAGGAATCTAGAATGTATTATGCTCAAAAAGCAATCGAAGGAACTTGGGGAAAACGCGAACTCCGACATCAGATTGAGCGCAAAGCATTTGAAAGGTCTGAGATA
>JAQVGK010000095.1 GCA_028696755.1 Bacteroidales bacterium
AGGGCAGTTGATAATTTAAAAATTAGACCGGAATTCCTTTTGATAGATGGAAATCGTTTTAGGAAATATCCAAACATACCTCATAAATGTATTATTAAGGGAGATTCTCTTTATTTGTCTATTGCAGCAGCCTCTGTTCTTGCAAAAACTTATCGGGATGATTTTATGATGAATGCACATTGCGAATTTCCAAATTATGGATGGGATAAAAATAAGGGTTATCCAACCGAATTTCACAGGAATGCAATTTCGACGCATGGTGTCACAAAATATCATCGATTAAGTTATCGCCTTACTGATACTCAGCTAAAGTTGTTTTAAAGTTCCCGTTAAATAGCCAACATGTCGACCAACGTTTACCAAGAGGAGGTTGAGGGGTGCTACTAGAGCGTGCAATAGCGAGCCTTAGAATGTGTACATACTTTGGTGCACCACATAACATCGCATTTAACCCGCAAATACAATGGGCATTTGAGGGGAAAACTAACATTCTGAAATAAGCAAATAATATTTTATTCAACTTTATAGTTGTTAATTCTTATAATTATACTATATTTGCAACTTTATAACAAATGGCAACACAAAAGGAAATAGAACAATATCTGACGGATCTGAAGCAAAAAATTAAAATCTTTGGTATTTTGATTTGGGATGATAGAGGTAAGAACCGTCAAGCTTTGCTTGATTTGGAGATTACTCCTAACCAACGTGTTGAAGAGATTTTAAAATTGTCAGTTGAGAATTACGTTGAAGGCCCATTAGATGAAAAAATGCATGGAATTTTACCTATGTGGGTTTTCGGGATTATGCTAAAAAGTAAAGAGATTTATGTTAAAGTTAGTATGGGGGTTGAAAATAATCAAGCAGTTTGTATTTCTTTTCATGTTGCGGAATTTATAATGTTGTTTCCGTTTAAAACAAAATAATTATGAAAAGTCCAATTACAGGTAAAGAGATGCAAATCGTAAAAGAAATACGTAATGCAAGTTTTCGGAAAGAAGAATTTGAAATTGTTTTTCATGCGTATAAATGTATGGATACAGGAGAATTTTTTGAAGATGATTTATTCGCAAAACTAAATTACAATCAGGTATTGAACAAGTATCGCGAAAAAAATTCGATACCTTTTCCAGAGCAAATAATTGCGATACGTGAAAAGTATGGTGTATCTGCGATAAAAATGTCAGAGATTCTTGGATTTGGAGTAAACACGTATCGCCAATACGAAGCTGGAGAAGTTCCAAGTTCGTCGAATTCGATGTTGATTAACCTAATTGCAGATACTCACGAGTTTAAAAAAGCGATCGAAAGCAATAAAAAGCTAGACAATAGCTTTAAAATTAAAACTATTAAGAGAATTGAGCATCTTCTCGAAGAGAGTAGAAACAGTAAGCAGGAGCGTTATATACAGCAATATTTAACAGGAAGTTGTATGCCCGATTCTTTTACGGGATATAAAACTCCAGATATTAAAAAACTGGCAAATATGATTATCTATTTTGCAGAAAAAACTCAAGCATGGAAGACAAAGCTTAACAAATTACTTTTCTATTCCGATTTTGGAATGTTTAAAACTTTTGGTCAGTCAATAAGCGGGTTCAGATATGCCGCCATAGACTTGGGTCCTGTCCCAAATAACTTTAACAGTTTATATGATTTTTTAAATAAGGAAAACAAAATTTCGATTGAATACACCTATTTTACAGATGGAGTTGGTGAGTTAATAAAAAAATCGAAAATGGAGTTTTATCCTCAATTATTAAGCTCAGAAGAAATCGAAGTGATGGATAAAGTTTTGGCAAAATTCAGCAATACTTCAACAAAAGACATAATCGAAATCAGTCACAACGAAAAAGCATGGATTGAGAATATAGCTGCAAAGTCTTTAATAGATTATAAATTCGGGTTTGAATTAAAGGCAATGTGATATTCTAATCACTACCCTAATCCAATGGATTATCAGTTAGCCAATCGCTTTTTACTTTTCTCCAGATTCTTTGATTGTCAACTACATCAGTAGCAGCAGTGTACAAGGTTAGTTTTTTATTTGTAAACTCAAGAATTTCGTTTGCAAATTCCGAACCTCCCGACATAGTTTTTAAATAACCGTCGATTACGTCATAAGAACCTAGAAATCCAAATGTTGTGTCTGTGTCGGTTACAACAAAAATTACTACAGCATCAGTAGTGCCTGCACCTGGATAAATATCGTTTGTTTCCATAAACAACATTGTTCTAGTTTCAGTGTCGGATACTTCGGTTGTCCATGCTCCTAAAAGGTTGGCTTTGTCGAGTTTTGCAACATCTTTTTTACAGCCTGAAAACATTGCTACTGCAATCAGAAATGCACTGATAATAAAAATTTGATTCTTTTTCATATTTATGAGTTTTGGTTAATAAGTACAAAATTATAAAAATTGCAAAAAAAAAGAGGCTTTCGCCTCTAATTTATTTTCTTTCTTTTGACTAGTAACCACCTTCTTTTTCGAGCTTTTCCATTTCTTCGTTGAAAATCTGCTCGAATTTCATTTTGTCGTAATCCACGCGAAGCTTCTGATCTTTAGAGATTCCGCTGTTGATACCGTTAAGCATAGTTTCTTTGTCGATTTCGATTGCAACATAAGTTGTGTACTTGCCTGTTTCTTCCTGGAAATTTCTTTCGCAAACAATAGCAATATCAACTAGGGTTTGGTTAACAACTTCTCTGGTTAAGTTTTCGAACTTCTGTTCAAAATCAGAGTTTCCATTAACTTCGGTTTCGTTAACATAACGATCGGTAACAGATTTGATTTTGGTGTTAATTAAACCAGCGATTTTTTGTTTTGCTGCTGCGAGAGCTTTTTCTCTCGATAGGCTCATGTCCTGTGAGGTTGCACTTGCATCGGCTCTGAAGTAATTTTTATCCGAACGACCTTCTTCCTTACATGGGATTGTTATTTCTTTCGGTTTGTTTCCAGCTCCGCCAATGTCTTTTGTCTTTTTGCATGATGTAAACGCTACTGCGGTTCCTAAAACTGCGATTACTAAAAGACTTCTGGTTAAAGTAATTGTTCTCATGGCATTAAATTTTTAGTTTGGTTATTATTTTTCAAAATTTTGTTAAAAATACATTTTTTTAATTAACTTCAACATTTTAATTTTATAAATGTTTAAAGGGGTTTTACAAAATAAATGCCAAAATGGGAAAGTCAAAAAAATCAAATCAAAAAAGTGCTACAAACTCTACTTTTAACAAGAAAACTTTAACATCGGGAATACTTTCATTGTTTAGTTCTTCGCCGCAAAAGGAGTTGAATTACAAGCAAGTTTCGTCGATGCTTGGGGTAAGCGAAGGAAACGACCGCGAGCTGGTGGTAAAAGTTCTTAACGAACTTGTTAGTGCTGGTAGTTTAAAAGAAGTAAGCAAAGGGAAGTACAAACTTAAGTCGAAAACTGGATATATCACTGGAACTGTTGATATGAATAAGACCGGAAATGCCTTTGTTGTGAGTGAAGATATTTCGGAAGATATTTATATCCCTTTCACAAATCTTAATTCGGCAATGCATGGCGATACTGTAAAAGTGAGCTTGTATGCTTTACGAAAAGGAACCCGCATCGAAGGCGAAGTTGTAGAAATTATTAAGAGAGCAAGTTTAACATTTGTTGGAACTGTTGAAAAGTCTGGATCCTATGCATTTCTTGTTCCTGATAGCTTAAAAATGCCTTACGATATTTTTATTCCAGGAGATAATTTAAACGGAGCCAAAGATGGCGAAAAAGTATTGGTCGAGATTACCGAATGGCATAAGAAGAATAAAAATCCTACCGGTAAAGTTGTTGAAGTTTTGGGTAAACCAGGCGACAATGAAGTAGAGATGCATGCAATTTTAGCAGAGTTTGGTTTGCCTTATCGTTTTCCAGAAGAAATAAATCGTGCTGCTGAGAAAATTCCTGAAAAGATTACGCAATATGATTATGAAACGCGTGAAGATTTTCGTAATACCACAACATTTACTATTGATCCTTTTGATGCAAAAGATTTTGACGACGCTCTTTCCATTTCATTTTTAAAAGATGGAAACTATGAAATCGGTGTTCATATTGCGGATGTTTCTAACTATGTGCTCGAAAATACCGATCTTGATAAGGAGGCTTTCCAAAGAGCAACTTCGGTTTATTTGGTGGACAGAGTTGTGCCCATGTTACCAGAGAGATTATCAAACTTTTTGTGTTCCCTACGACCTAACGAAGATAAGCTGTGTTTCTCGGTAGTCTTTAAAATGAATGATAAAGCAGAAGTGCTGGATTATAGAATTGTTAAAACCATCATTAATTCGGATCGTCGATTTAGCTACGAGGAAGCTCAGGAAATTCTCGACTCGGGAACAGGCGATCTCGCAAATGAATTAAAAATCTTTAATAATCTTGCAAAAATTCTAAGAGCCGAGAGATTTAAAAAAGGTGCATTTAATTTCGAGCATTCAGAAGTTAAATTCACATTAAACGAAAATTCTGTTCCAACTGGAGTTTATTTTAAGAAATCTGGCGAATCAAATAATTTGATTGAAGAATTTATGCTGTTAGCAAATCGAAAAGCTGCTGAAATTTACGGTAAGATTAAACCTCCAAAAGATATGCTTTATCGAGTTCATGCCGAGCCAAATCAGGATAAGCTGGCAAGTTTTTCTAGCTTTGTCGAAAGATTTGGTTATGCTGTTGATACCTCAAATAATATTGCATTAGCTAAATCGATGAATAATATTGTTACTGAAATTAACGGAAAACCCGAGCAAAACATTATCGAAAATCTTGCTGTAAGGGCAATGTCAAAAGCAATTTATACGTCAAAAAATATTGGTCATTACGGTTTAGCATTTGATTACTACACTCATTTTACTTCTCCGATACGTCGTTATCCTGATGTGATTGTTCATAGATTATTGTTCGAGTATCTGCGTAAGAGAAAGCCCGATACAACAGATTTGGAATCGATGGCAAAACACTGCTCTTACCAAGAGCAACAGGCTAGTTTGGCCGAGAGAGCATCGATAAAGTATAAACAAGTTGAGTTTATGCAGGATAAGATTGGGCAGATTTTCGAGGGAGTAATTTCTGGAGTTACCGAGTGGGGATTTTTTGTAGAACTTAAAGAAAATGCTTGCGAAGGACTGGTTCACATGCGTACTTTGAACGATGATTTTTATGTTTATACTGCCGAGGATTATTGCATAAAGGGCACTTATACCGGCAAATGTTATCAACTTGGCTCGGTAGTGAGTGTAAAAATTGTAAACGTTAACCTGCAGAAAAAGCAGATTGATTTTGAGCTTTCTTATCTCGAACTCAAATAAAATTTTCTGTCAAGTTTAAAAATTGAGTATTTTTATAAAAATTTGATATCGATGACTTCAACACAAAAATCAGGTGCATTTCTAAGCAGTTCGGTATTTATGCCTCAGGAAGAAATGCTTGAGGTGATGACAGAAAAGAAAAGCTTTAAAATTGGTGTTCCTGCCGACAACAGTGGGGTCGAACACCGTATCCCGCTTGCTCCGCTAGCGGTCGAAACCTTGGTTAACGAAGGATTTGAGGTGTATATTCAAGAAGGTGCTGGCAAAGGATCTAATTTTACAGACAAACAGTTTGCAGACTATGGAGCACATATTTCATCAGACATCTCTGAGGTTTTAAATAGTGATATAGTTTTAAAGATTTTCCCTTTAAGTATAGAAGAAATTGATGTGATGAGAGGAAATCAACTGGTGATAACATCATTACACTCAAACTGTCAGGAGAAAGAGTATTTTCTTAAGCTGATGCAAAAGAAAATAACAGCACTTGCTTTTGATACAATGCGCGATAGTAATGGATTGAATCCAATCGTTAAGTCGATGAGTGAAATTGCCGGGCGCTCGTCAATTTTAATAGCATCCGAATATTTAAGCAATATTCATAAGGGAAAAGGCGAGATGCTTGGTGGTGTAACAGGGGTTTCTCCAACCGAAGTTGTTATTATAGGTGCAGGTACCGCTGGAACTTATGCTGCACAAACCGCTCATGCTTTAGGTGCTTTGGTAAAAGTATTCGACAATTCTGTCGCAAAGCTCGATAATCTGCAACGACACATGGGTACGAAGGTATTTACCAGCACTATACATTCCAAAGTATTAATGTCGGCACTTAAAACTGCTGACGTGGTTATTGGTGCACTGAGAATCTACAATAAACGTCCAAACATCGTTATTACCGAAGAAATGGTAATGCAGATGAAGAAAAATTCTGTAATTGTAGATATTAGCATCGATCAGGGGGGTATTTTCGAGACAGGAAAGCCTACAACACACAAAAACCCAGTGTACAACAAGCATGGTGTGATTCATTATTGTGTTCCTAATATTGCATCCCGTGTAGCACGAACAGCATCTTATGCTATAAGCAACATATTGGCTGCCGAGATATTAAAGATTCAAACTTCGGGGAGTATGACTCAATATCTTAAAGCCAATCCAGGTATAAGGCCCGGTGTTTATATTTATAATGGAATACTCACAGATGAAAATATTGGGATAATTCATGGGATATTTTCGAAAGATATCGACTTGCTGTTAGCAGCTATGTAAAAAGAAAAAAGCCGGATGACCGGCTTTTTTTATGTTTCATCAAGAATTATCTACCTGTAAACATTGCAAATTTAACTTTTGCACCACTCTGAGTGTAAAGGTAATGTCTGCCGTTATATTCTTTAAAAAACTCAGGCATAATTCTGTATTTTTTATTCTTTTTGTTAAACATTGCTGTGCCATGAACCTTTCCATCGGAGAAAATAGAAACAGCAACCGCCACACCTTTTCTGTCTGGAGCAACTAATTCTTTATATTCTGCACCAGTTAAATTTGATTGCTCGAGAAGTTTAATGTTTTTGGCATTGTCGTTATAGAATAAGAATATTTTCTCACCAACTGCAAAAGCAGCAACAGATGAATATTTGCCTAAGTCGTTGTAGCTGTATTGCGATTTTGGAATTCTTGTCATCCAGTCCATAGTGTTTTCAGGGCTGCAATAAGCAACGAGAACATCGTTAAAGCGATAGTAGTCGTTATAAATGATTTCTTTTGAGCCAGGAACGATAATCGAATCGACCCAATAGTTTTGATGCTCGGCAATAACCGCAGATCCTCCGTTTGAAAGATAAACAACTTCAAGAAGTTTGTAGTTGTACATTTCGTCGTAATTTTTAACTAGACGCTCTGCGCGGAATTCTGGTGATTCTGTTTTTGAGAATGTATAATCAGCTTTTTTAGCATCTCCTGTGGCAAATGTTTTTGTATTTGGGTCGTATTTCTGATGGAAGATTCCTTCGTATTCTTCCTTGCCTTTTCTAACAAGAAAACCGTAAATATCAACCTTTTCGTTTTCGTCGATGCCAATAATTGCATCAACCAAAATCATTTTTTTACCTTTAATATCAACCGAATTAACAATACCTTCGGAAGCTTTAAAGATTAAAAGTTTATAGTCGTAAATAATGGTTTTCATTCTTTTTAACTGACGAGGATCGGGACTTACGCGAGCTAACATATAAACATTTCCAGAGTTTGCAATTTTTGTTTGTTCGATCTCAAATGCTTCGCCAACCATTGGAAGTTTAACTGTATTATTGTACAATTCTTTCATGTCGGGGTCATAAACTTTAAAGAAGAAAGGCTCTTCGTTATAAGTCTGGAATGGGCGATGGTAATAAACAAACATGTTTTGCTTGTTTGGCATCAATTCAACATTAAAATCAACACTAATGTTCTGGTTTGTTAATTTGCCTATAGCTGTAGGCTCGCCCATTACTTGTCCTTGCTTAGTAATGTGTTGTATGTAAAGAGTCTTTTCTTTGATAGTGTTGTTTACTACCTGAGAGAAAAGGATTATTTTACTATCAAGATAAAACATTTCAACATATTCTGCCTTTATTCCACCTATCATTGGGAGAATTAGTTGATTGGTGTTTTCGCGACTCATAGAATTTGCATTGAAAAAATCAAGAAACAATTCATCTTTTTCATTGATTCTAAGGGCATAAAAGCCATCCGAGTCTGCTCCAATAAACCTAACATATTCATTTAAATCTGCTAAAACGATTTCTTTGTCGAACCCGAAGCTTGTTGAATTTTGAGTGTTTGCAACGCTTGTAATAATTATTGCGGCAAAAATTACAGAAATTATTCTTTTCATAATCGTTAGTTTAATTGACTGCTAATATAGATATTTTTATTTAATTACTAAAATTATTGTTTTTTATTTGCAAGTTGACCACAAGCTGCGTTAATATCCTGACCTTTGGATTTTCGAAGAGTTACCACTAAGTTTTTACTTTCGATATGTCTCATAAATTCTTCGGTTGCCATTTTGCTCGGACTCTTAAATTTATCATTTCCACCTGAATTGTACTCTATCAAATTTAGTTTACATGGAGATATTTTTGTAAATTCTGTGAGCGCTATAGCGTCTTCTTTACTATCATTTACTCCACCCAAAAGCAAATATTCGTAAGTTATGCGGCGTCCAGTTTTGTCGTAGTAATACCTTAAGGCCTCGCGAAGTTTTGCTAGCTCAAACTTTTTATTTATTGGCATAATTTCGCTTCGCTTTACGTTGATTGCAGAATGTAAAGAAATTGAAAGATTTATTTTCACATCCTCATCCGCCATTCTTCTTATTCCATCAACAATGCCAGCAGTCGAAAGAGTTATTCTTTGGGGCGAAAAACCTAATTCGTTTTCGTGGCATATATGTTCTATAGCTCGCATCGTATTATCATAATTCAGAAGAGGCTCGCCCATCCCCATAATTACTATGTTGCTGAGTTTTCTTCCAAAAATCTTTTCACTTAATTTATTTAACTGAAAAACCTGTTCAAATATTTCGCCGATTCCCAAGTTTCTTTTAAAGCCAAGCTTGCCAGTAGCACAAAAAGCGCAATTTAATGCACATCCAACCTGTGTTGAGATGCATGCTGTAATTCTATCTTTTCCTGGAATAAGAACTCCCTCAAAATTGCTGCCATCAAGCGACTCGAACAAAACCTTTGTGGTTTCATCCACACTTCGTTGCTGATGAACGATTTTTAATTTGTCGAAAAAGAAGTATGTGCTCAAATAATTACGTAATGATATTGAAAGATTCGTCATTTCGTCAAAATCAGAAACTCCTTTAGCCCAAATCCAATCGTAAACTTGGTTGGCTCTAAATTTTTTTTCACCTGCCGATTCAAAATCTCTTACTATTTCGGTCAGGTTAAATTCTCTTATGTTCTTTTTTTCTGACATGCTGCAAAAATACGCAAATTCCGAAAGTTTTACAGATTAAAAAACTTATATATTTGCTAAAATTTAATAACGAATGTTTAGTAGTTTTCAGGGGGAGATTTTTGCACTGATTACATCGGTTTGCTGGACCATAAGTTCGATGTCGTACGAGGTTGCAGGGAAGAAGATTGGCACAGTTCCGATGAACCTTATCAGGATGGTGATAGCCTTTATTTTTATCAGCATTTATACAAGTATTTTTAGAGGATTCCCGTTGCCTACCGATGCAAACCAGCATCAATGGATATGGTTATTA
>JAQVGK010000096.1 GCA_028696755.1 Bacteroidales bacterium
CGATCTAATATTGCTTTCTTCCTTATTTTTATGATTTTTGCAGCCTCTTTCTTTGGTGCATTCGAGATTGTGATGCCTTCGTGGATGGTAAACAAATCGGATTCAAAAGTTGACAAAGGCGGAATTCTAGGTGCTTTCTTTATGGCACTTACTTTAGTTTTGGTTTCATTTTCTTGTACCGGGCCAATTGTTGGTAGTATTTTGGTTGAATCCTTTGGAGGAAGCATTTTAAAACCAATTATTGGGATGCTTGGCTTTGCATTAGCATTCGCTCTTCCTTTTACCTTATTAGCTTTGTTCACAGGATGGCTTAAAAACATGCCAAAATCGGGCGGTTGGTTAAATACTGTTAAAGTAGTATTAGGCTTTATCGAAGTAGCTTTCGGCTTAAAATTCTTAAGTGTTGCTGATCAAACATACCATTGGGGATTATTAGACAGACAGGTTTATCTTGGAATTTGGATTGTTGTGTTTACAATGATGGGATTTTATCTACTTGGTAAAATCAAGTTTAAACATGACGACGATTTAAAACATGTTGGTATTGGCAGGCTATCTTTATCAATAATAACCTTCTCTTTTGTATTATATATGATTCCTGGAATGTGGGGTGCTCCGCTAAAAGCTTTATCAGGATATTTACCTCCAATTACCACCCATTACTTTAATATCCCTCAAATAATTGCAGATAATAATTCGCAATTACTTAAAAAATTAGGTTTTGAGGAAGATAATTCGGTTTGTGAGGAACCTAAATATTCGGAGACTTTGCATTTGCCATTCGGATTGCACGGTTATTTTGATTATAAACAAGCATTTGAATGTGCTAAGGAGTTAAATAAACCTGTATTTATTGATTTTACCGGACATGGTTGTGTAAATTGCAGAGAAATGGAGACTGCCGTTTGGAGTGATTCTAGGGTTCTGGAGCATCTAAAGAGCGACTTTGTTATTCTAGCAATGTATGTTGATGACAAATCAATAAAATTACCTGAAGACGAATGGTTTAAATCGAAAAATGATGGTAAGGTTAAGAAAACTTTAGGAGAGGCCAATGCCGACATTCAGATTGTGAACTTTAATCGCAACGCTCAACCATACTATGTGTTAGTTACTCCAGATGGTCAAGTTCTTGCTCAGCCTAGAGGTTACGATCTTGATGCGGATGAATTCTTAAAATTCCTCGAATCCGGACTTGCCGAATTTGAGAAACTAAATAAAACAGAAGAATAAACATTATGAAGCCCGGTTGTTCCGGGCTTTTTTTTGCTAATTCTCAAGTAAAATCCTTGCATTTTCTATAGCCTGAATGCTAAGCTTTTCGCCACTAATCATCGAAGCAATTTCGTTTACACGTTCTTCGCTATCAAGCTGTTTTATTTTGGTGTAACTGCGTTTATCGTCGGTATACTTATATACTTTGTAATGTTTTTGTCCAGTTGCTGCAACCTGCGGTAAGTGTGTTATGCTGATAACCTGAAAGTTTGCGCTTAATCGGCTCATTATCTTCCCCATTTTCGAAGCAATTTCTCCAGAAACGCCAGTGTCAATTTCGTCGAAAATAATTGTTGGAATAGCAGCGGCACCAGCAACAAGCGATTTAAGAGCCAACATCAAACGTGAAAATTCTCCACCAGAAGCAACTTTTTCGATTGGCTGTGGACTTACCGATTTGTTTGCAGAAAATAAGAAGCTAATATTGTCGAATCCTTGCGGTCCGGGTGTAGAGCTTTTTTCATTGTTGATTTTAAAAACTGCATGAGCAATACCTAGATCTTTTAGCATTGCATCAATTTCTGATTCGGCACCTGCAAACGACTTTTGTCTTCTAAGGCTAAGTTCCGTAGCTGATTTAACAACTTGTTTTTCTAGTTCGACAACTTCGGTCTGCTTATCCTTTATCTCTTGCTCAAGATTATCACAATTACTTATAAATGAAACGTAGGAATTGTATTTTTCTTTTAACTCACGAATATTACTAACCTGATGCTTTTGCAATAATTTGTTTATCAAATCTATTCTATCGTTGATGCTTTCGAGCAATCGCGGATTAGTTTCGGCTTTATCAGCATCGTTTTCGAGCTGACTATAAATATATTTTAATTCGATAATTATTGAATCGAGCCTTTCAGCTATCTGAACTCCCTGTTTGTATTTCCCCGAGATTTTTGAAATTACTGATTTAATACTTTTAAGTCTTTCTTCCGCAGAAAACTCCGATTCGGTAGCAATATTTAATGCATTTAGCAACGACTCCTTAATTTCAACTGCATTTTCGAGAAGACTCGATTGTTCTTCAAGTTCTTCCAACTCGTTTTCATCTCCAATAGAAGCAGCAGCAATTTGTTCGGCTTGAAAGCGGTAAAAATCTGTCTCTTTTTGAGCCTCGGCCAATTTCTTTTTTAGCTCACGAACTTGATTCTCGGCCAATTGAAAATTGTTGTAGATCTTTGCATACTCAACTGCATCCAAAACAGTTCCCGCCGCAATATCAATAATCTGAGTGCGAAACGACATCATTCCCAAAGCCAAATTCTCGTGTTGAGTGTGAATGTCTATCAGTTTTTCACCAATATTTTTGAGAACTGTCAGGTTTACTGGCGAATCGTTTACGAAAGCTCTTGACTTACCTTCGGGTAAAATTTCACGTCTTAATACTGTGCTAGTTTCAAAATCTGCGTCGTTTTGCTCGAATAGTGGCATAAATGTTTGCTGATCGAGATTAAAAGTAGCCTCAACAACGCATTTTTTTGATTTATCGGTAAGCACATCAGTGTCGGCACGCTTACCTAGTAACAAAGATAAAGCACCTAGCATAATTGATTTCCCAGCACCTGTTTCGCCAGTTATAACCGAGAACCCCGAACCAAAATCGAGATTTATGCTGTCGATAAGCAGATAATTATTTACTGACAGCGATTTTAACATATTATTGTTGAGTAGATTCCTTCATGATTTTCTCGTACTTGGTTGAGTTTGCAGGGTCAACCTCTTTCATAATGTTGTAAACCCTAGCTTTCTCGTCTGGAAATCCTTCCGAAAAAATACTTACAATTTCATCACCCTTGGCAGTGGTGTACAAACTCATAAGAAAAGAACCTGGCTTACGACGATGAACATTTTTAAGATTATCAATGGCCGTTTCGATACTTGCTCTGGCCTCGGCAGGCTTCTCTCCTAGCCTATCCATACCCTGACGATGATAAACATACATAAAATCGCGCATTCCAGAGTATTGATCATTTAACAAGTTCTCGACCAACCAATATCTGTTTTTAAGATTCTCGTAGGCTTTCCAACCCGGTTCTGGCGCAGCTTGAGCATTCTGTACAATCTTTTCGGCTTGCTGAAAATATGGTGTGCCAGCATTATTTCCAAATGTATCGTAATCCATACCAATGATTATATAGCAATAATAAGCAATAACAGCAGTAAGATTTGATGCGTGAGTGTTTACATTAAACTCCAGCGGTTCGAACTCAACATATTTAAACTGAAAGCTATTATCGAGATGATTTAATACAGGCGACATATAAGATGTTCCGTAAACAGGACGCGAGGAAGTAACCTGAATTTTACCCTTGAACTCATCCGACGAAATTTGCTCTTCGATAGTAATAAAGATATTACATTCTATGCGCTCGTCTTTAGCATAAACATGGTTAGTCCAAGCCGTGTTATTAATAAACTCGTAAAGCTCTTGCTGCATTGTCTGAAACAATTTATCGTTTGTGGTCCCCTGCAACTTGGAATGATTTATCTGAATTCTACAGTCTAGTTCCTGCGAATTGGCAGTAAATGCATTAGCCAGAATAAGTATCGAAAAAATTACTCTTTTCATGCTTTTACGGTTTTAAAATTTCTTCTAATTTATCAATAATATCAATAGCAACCAAATTCTTTGATTTTAATTCAAACCGAAAAATCTCATCTTTATTGTTTATTATGGTTATTTTGTTGGTGTCGGTATTAAATCCCGCACCCGAATCGTTCAAAGAATTGAGCACAATAAAGTCTAGATTTTTTCGCTTAAGTTTAGATTTGGCATTCTCCAGCTCGTTTTCATTCTCAAGCGCAAATCCAATACTTATCTGGTCGGCTTTCTTAATTCGGCCAACCTCGGCCGCAATATCCTTTGTTGGTTCAAGTTCTATTGTTAAATTATCTGAGCCACGTTTTAATTTTGATTCGCTCGATTTGATAGGGCTAAAATCGGCAACAGCAGCAGCTAAGACAATTATATCAGCATCTTTAACTTTCGAAATAGTATTATCGAACATCTGAGAAGCTGAGCTAACCTTGCAGATACTGATTTTTGAGTTCACGTTATCAATGCTAACTGGTCCGCAAACGACAGTAACATCAGCACCACGAGCAAAACATTGTTCGGCGATGGCAAAGCCCATTTTACCAGACGAATGATTTCCGATAAAACGAACTGCATCAATTTTTTCGTGGGTTGGACCGGCAGTAATAAGGACTTTTCTATTTTTCAGAGAGTTTTTTTTTTGAAAATAATTTCTTATTTTCTCAACAATCAGTTCGGGTTCTTCCATTCTGCCTTTGCCAACAAGCCCGCTGGCAAGTTCGCCATCAGCAGGTTCTATTATGATATTACCATAAGATTGTAAAATCTGCAGGTTCTTCTGATTTGCAGGATGTTGAAACATATCTAAATCCATCGCTGGCGCAACAAAAACCGGGCACTTTGCCGATAAATAGCTGGTAATCAACAAGTTATCTGCGACACCATTAGCCATTTTTCCGATTGTATTTGCCGTTGCGGGAGCAATAATGTATGCATCTGCCCATAATCCTAAGTCAACATGCGAATTCCAGTCTCCATTTTCGGGATTAAAGAAATCGACAAGAATTGGATTTTTCGACAGAGTTGCCATGGTTAGTGGCGTAATAAATTCCTTGGCTAATGGAGTCATCACAACTTTAACCTCGGCACCTTCCTTAACCAGAAGACGAGCAAGCTGAGCTGCCTTATAAGCGGCTATGCTTCCAGTGACACCGAGCAGGAATTTTTTGCCTTTCAGCATAATTATAGGACGGTTAATTACTGATTAAAAATATCTTCCTGAGGAGTGGCGCTTCTCTTAAAATAAACATTATCAGAGAGAAACTCTTCCATAGCAATGAGAGTTGGTTTTGGAAGTTTTTCGTAATATCTAGATACTTCGATTTGCTCACGGTTTTCATGAACCTCTTCGAGATTATCATTATAAGTTGCAAACTCTTCAAGTTTTTCGTACAATTCTTTTCTTAAATCAGCATTTACCTGATCAGAAAATTTAGAACAAATAACAACTGCTTCGTAAATGTTGCCTGTTTTTTCGGCAATCTGTACAATGTTTCTAGTAACTGTAGAAACTGGTGCTTCAGTTTTTTTAAAGTCCATTTTTAGATTCTATAAATTTTAACGAATTTGTAAATATTTTTTCTGCTTCCTTGATTTTCTTTGATGTTGGAAATTTGTCCACAAAAACATAATACTCATCAATTGTAGCTTTGTAACGCTCGTATTGTTTATCGTAAATACTATTTTCGGCAAGAAGATAAGATGCTTTTAAAATTGTGTACATAATTTCCTCGCGATACTGTGTATCTGGATAGTCTTTTAATACATTTTTAAGAGCTGTTGTTGCCGCTTTATAATCCATGATGTTAAAATAAAGCATTGCATTGTTGTATGCTTTAGTTTCAAGCTTTAGTTGCAACTTATCAATTAACTCTTCGGCTTCTTTCCTCTTTTCTGATTCGGGATATTTTTCGACAAACATCTGCAACTCGGCTATAGCAGCAATAGTATAGGTCTGTTCAAGCGAAGTCTCAGGAGAAATTAAATAATAGCAGTATGCTGCCAGATATTCAACCTCCTCGGTGTGTTCGCTCGAAGGATATAATCTTGCAAAATCCTTAAATAAATATGCCGCGAGAGAAAGCTCTCCCATTCCATAAGAGCAATAAGCATTGTAATAAGCAATTTTCTCAGCTTTATCGGTTCCTTTGTAAATTCCGCGGAGGTCTTCGAGCAATTGTTGAGCCTTATAATATTCCTCAGCTTCGTAATATTCTACAGCTTTAGTAAATTTAAGCTCGTAATCGGTACTTTTTACCAATTTTGAATAATCGCTGCAACTGCTTGTTATTACAACAATCAGCAAAAGAAAAGTATAATATTTTAGCTTCATTTTAAACATTTTGCAAAGATACAATTAATATTAAAACAATTATCAATTTTTTTTATTCGGTTTAAAGCGGTAAAAATCTTGCTTTTGCTGATAAAAACGTTAGTTGTTAACTTTTATTTTGTACTAACGATTTTTTCGAGTATTCCATCCGAAATAAACTCTTGTGCGCAATATTCACGGATTTCATTTTTCTCAATATGCCAGATCTTATCCGAGATTTTTACAGCTGGATCTATATCGTGACTCGAGAAGATTATACATCTATTCTCAGTCTGTGAAAGTTTTCTAAGGTCGGATAATAAATTTATTCTCATTTTATAATCGAGAAAAGCTGTTGGCTCGTCGAGGATAATAACTGGGGTTTGTTGGATAAAGGCTCTGCAAATCATCGCTCTTTGTTTTTCGCCATCACTGAGTTGCCAAAGTGGACGCGCAGATAATTCCTTAAGATTAAAATCTCCGATTGCCTTTTCTACAATTTCGATATCGTTCTGCGACTTTTTATCAAAAAGATTGGTGTATGGACTGCGTCCCATCGATGCTAGCTCGTAAACCGTGAGATTGGCTGTAAATTCAGGCTTCGATGGCACAAAACTTATTAGTTGCGAACGCTTGGTGATATTTATGTTACGAATGTTTGTCCCGTTAATAAAAATGTCACCACTTAAAGGTTTAAGAACACCGCAAAGAGTATTGAACAAACTTGATTTGCCTGCACCATTTCTTCCAATTACACAAATAATTTCCCCACTGTTTGCATTAAGACTTATCGGAGCGCAAAGTGGATTTTTGTACCCGAAACTAAGATCTAGCGTATGTAAAACTTTCTGTTCCATCAAACCATTGTTCGTTTATTTCGAATTACAACCCAGATGATAAATGGAGCACCAAGTATTGCAGTTATTGCGTTAATTGGTAGAATTCCATTTTCGGTAAAGGCGTGAGTAAGTATATCTCCACAAAGCATAAAAATTGCTCCGCACAAAATTGATGCTGGAATAAGAATAAAGTGATTGGATGTGTTGAAAATCCAACGGCTGATATGTGGAGCGGCAATTCCAATAAATCCCAAAGGTCCACAATATGCAGTTACAATTCCTGTAAGAACACTGACAATTATGAATGAAAAAATTCGCAAGTGTTTTACATTAACTCCCATACTGTTTGCAAAATTTTCTCCAGGTAACATAAGGTTAAGCTGTTTCGAAAGCATAAATCCTATAAATGTAAATAACATTACCATAGGAGATAAAATCTGGATATCACTGAACGATGTTGCTGTTAGCGATCCCATCGTCCAAACAACAAAAGATTTTACATTTATATCGCTAGCAAAATATTGTAGTACGCTTACCATCGAGTTTACCACTCCGGCAGTTAATATCCCGATTATCAGAATTGAAAGAATATCCCTTACTCTAAAGGAGACAGCTAAGATTATTGCCAAAACCGCAGCGGCACCTATACCTGCGGCAATCATCGAAATTATATTAGAAGCCTGCGCCGAAAGTCCACCTAAAAACTGATTCCCACCTAAAACAACAATTGCCACTCCCAAGCTGGCTCCACTACTTACACCTAGTACATCTGGTCCAGCAAGTGGATTTCGAAAAACTGTTTGCATAATAAGACCAGAAACTGATAGCGCTGCTCCAGCAAGAATTGCGATCATAACTCGAGGAAAGCGAAATTCTTTAATTAGTAAAATATATTCGTCAGAAACATTGGATGGGTTGTAAAAGAATTTGAGTATTTCGGAAAACGGTATTTTGATAAAGCCAGTTGTTAAATCATAAATTGCAAGTGCTGATAGAATTATAATCAGAACGATAAACAATATGAAATTTCGGCTTTTCTTCATAAAATTTACTAAGGCTTAAACTTAGTCGATTTTTTTGTAATAGAACAGATTTTGAGAGCTTGTTGAATCTGGGTAGAAAATTGATTTAAGGTCGCTAAGAATAATGTCGGGATGAATAATTCCCGACTCCCAAAAATCGTTTCCGCCGTATCTATTTTTTCTTTTATTGTTGTTGTAAATTTTAGCTTTTTCGAAAGGTTCAAATTTGTTCATCCGGCTGTCAACACTTAAAATATCCTTTCGTGAGTCGGCGTTATTAGGATGCAGCCAAAAATCGGCCGCCAATGCAGCAGCAAAAACCTGCTCGATACTTAAAGATATACTTTCAGATTTATCATTATCATCAAAAATATATTCGGCACCAGCATCTTTAATAAAATTTGAAAAATACGAATCCCCTCCTGGCACCCACCATGTTCCTTTCCAAGGAAGACTAACCAGAACTTTAGGTTTTGATTCACTTTGGGGAATATTATTCTTAACAGAGTTGTATTTTGTTTCAACACTATCAAAATATTCGGTTGCAAAATCTAGTCGGTCGTAAAAACACCCGAAGAATTTAATCCATTCTGTTCTCCCCAAAGGGGTAGACTCGACGTAATCATTTACAAATATTACAGGTATTCCGGCATCCGACAATTTTTGAAAGTTAGCAGCACTTGCATTATCCACACCAAAAGCAAAAACAACATCGGGGTTAATCGAAATTATCTTTTCATAATTTATTTGATTGTCGTAACCAACATCATAAATATCACCATTTGAAATCATTTTCTGGATTTCATCATCATAAACATACTCTGGGCTACTAATTCCTTTTATTGATGAATTTCTTCCAAGTGCCGAAATAAAAGCACAATGAGTAGTTGACAGGCATACTACTTTTGAAACAGGAATATGAATGATTACATTATTACTTGATTCACTTTCGCTACTTGATGAAAGCAGATAGTCGTCGGTATCATCTTTCTCACTACCAAAGCGATTCTTAACTTTTAAGATATATCCTTCCTCAATCTCAGATATTTCGAAGCCAGCTGCATATTTGTTTATCTGAGTTTTACCTTCTCCATTCTTTATCTCTGGCCCTTTGCATGCAAACAGAATCGATATTATTGTTATTGTTAGAACTATTTTTTTCATCATCATTATAAAAAAACCTCCGATCATGCAAAGATAATCAGAGGTTTTATAATTGTAAGAATTAAATTATTTTGTTAGTAATAATTTTTTGTTGATGCTAAACTCGTTAGTGTAAATACGCACTATATACAAGCCTTCTGGATAATTTCCAAGATTTGTACTATATTCTCCACTGCCGCTATTAATAACATCAGAATTAACTTTTCTTCCTAGAGCATCAAAAATCTCAACTTTGAAATTTTCGTAATACTGATCGTTAGTTTTAATTGTAACTATTCCGTTTGTAGGATTTGTATAAATTTCAAAACTATTATCTGCTATTAATTCTTCGATATCTACCAAGCAAGCAATAGGTTGAAGC
>JAQVGK010000097.1 GCA_028696755.1 Bacteroidales bacterium
CAGATTACAAAATTTGTTGCAAAATGTTAGTCAATTATTGGAGATAGATAAAAAAAACCATCCTTTTGAGATGGCTTTTTTATTTTATTTAAACTAGAAAGACTATTTCTCGGGAGCGAGCATAATCTTCACATAGTTGTTCATGTCGAAATATTTGTTAGAAGCAGCTTTCATCGATTCGATGCTGATTTGGTCAATCATAGAACCGTAGTTTTTGTAATCTTCAACAGTAACGCTCTTTTCTTCTATATCCATAATAAGTCTTTTCCAGTAGCTGTTTTCTTTAACATTAGTTTCGAATTCGCGTTTTTCCTTTTCGTGAACTTTCTGAATGTCAGTTGCATTCAAGCCATCGGTTTGTAACGACTTAATAATATCGAAAATTTTACCACGCAATTCTTCTTCTCTCTCAGGATCGCAGCTAAAGAAAATAGTTACAGAATAAGATCCAACTGGATTTTTAGAGCTTGATGGATATGCGCCAATTGTATAAACTCCACTTTCTTTTTCGCGAATTTCTTCGAGAAGACGAGTAGATAAAATTTTACAAATTGCGTCTAATTCGAGGCGATTTGCGGCAGTATATTCGAATGCACCATGGAAAGTAATAACCTCCATACATTTTGCATCTTTACCTTTGTTTACTGTTTTCTCGACAATTCCCTTTGGAGGCCTAATGCCTAAATCTTTGAAAGTTTCGTTTCTCTCTACAACTGGTAACGAACCTAAATATTTCTCGATAAGAGGTTTAGCAGTTTTAGGATCAATATTCCCAACGAAGTAAAATGTAAAGTTACCTGGGTCGCCAAAGCGCTGTGCATAAATACTCTTAACACGTTTATAATCGGCTTCGTCGAGGATTTCTGGAGTAACAGGACGACGACGTGGGTGATTACTACTCATTGTCCATCTCATTGTATCCGACCAAGCAGATTGAGGATCGAGCATAGAGTTTTCGAGCATTCCTTTTTCTTTATTGATGTAAGATTTCATTGCCGATTCAGAAACTCTTGGCTTTGTGAACGAAACATGCACCAATTGTAGTAAAAGTTCGAAATCGTTTACCGAGCAAGAACCAGTTATGCCTTCGGTAGTTTCGCCAATATAAGGTTGAATGCGAGCATTTTTATCCGACATAAACTTCTGATATTCAGATCTGTCGAAATCGCCAAGACCGCTTTCCATTGCAATGTCGGCAGCATATTTACTGCTAATGTCATCTTTTTGTTCGTAAACAGAATATCCGCCAAAGCTTTTTGCTTCGAATAAAATTTCGTCTGCTTTAAAATCAGTTTGTTTGAAAACTACTTTCACACCGTTACTTAAAGTCCAAGTTTCGTAACCAAGGTCTTTGTTTTTTGCTTTTTTAGCAACTTTCCCTTTTTCTGGTACGCTAGATATAAGTGGTTTATCCGATACTTTGTCAACATAAGCATCAACCTTGATTTGAGAAGCATCTTTGTACATTTTTAAAACTTCCGCTTCGCTAGGAACTTTAACTCCTTCTTTTTCTGGCATCATTACAACAACAACTGCATTCTTTTCGGTAACAACAGTTTTTGCAAAATTATTAACTTCCTCAAGTGTAATGGTAGGAATATACTTTTTGAAAAGTTCGTATTCGTAATCAATCCCTGGGTAAGCAGCGTGAGGGGGAAGATAATTTCTCTTATATTCTTCAACATAAGTTTCCGATTTTTGCTTATCTTTTTCGTTATAAGCTTTTTCCATTTGTTTAAGAATAGCAGCTTTTTCTCTTTCAAGTTCGCTAGCTGTGAAACCATGTTGTTGCATTCTTTCGTTTTCAATAACAAGTGCTTCAAGAGTTTTTTGAATATCATTATTCTGAACAACACCAATGCTTAAATAAACAGCTTTTGGGCCGATAAAGTCGGTATAAGCAGCAAATCCTTGAGCAAAAGGAGGATTTTCTAAGAGTGTAAGTTCTGATAAACGATTAGAAATCATAGAACTTAACAACATGCTAATCATATCGTTGCGATAATCAGCAACAGTAACGGTTGGAGTCATAGGATGTTTGTAAAAAATCTCAACCATACTAACTGGTGATTCAGGATCTGATGCAACACAAACTAAAGTCTCGTCATGATCAGGAATATCTGCATAAACTCTTTCGCGAGGGTTTGCTTTTTTCTCGATCTGGCCAAATTGTTTGATGATTTTTTGCTCCATTTCCTTTGCATCAAAGTCACCAACAACAACTACTGCCATCAAATCGGGACGATACCAATCGCGATAAAAACGACGAAGAGCTTCTGGATCACACTTATCAACAACCTCCATTAATCCAATTGGTAGTCTTTCGGCATATTTTGACTTGTGGAATAATACTGCTAAAAATTTATTCTGCATACGATCCATTGCACCTTGGCCCATTCTCCACTCTTCGTGAATAATTCCTCTTTCGGCATCAATTTGATCAGTCTCTAATGATAGCTGCGAAGCCCAATCGTAAAGAACAAGTAAGCCTTTGTCAACGAACTCAGGATTGTCAGTTGGAACTTTAATTCCATAAACAGTTTCGTCAAATGATGTGTAGGCATTTACTTCAGGACCGAATTTCATCCCTAAAGATTCGAGATAATTTACAAGCTCGTTTTTTGGGAAATTCTTAGATCCATTAAAAGCCATGTGCTCGGTAAAGTGAGCCAATCCTTGCTGATCATCATCTTCGAGAACCGAACCAGCATTAACAACAAGAGTTAACTCTGCACGGTTTTCTGGAATTTTGTTAGCACGAATGTAATATTCCATGCCGTTTTCCATTGTTCCGGTAATCACATTAGGATCATTCGGCAATTTATCAGTTAACTCCATACTCTGTCCAAAAACAGTAGGAATACTGATTATAATACTCAGTAATAAAATCGTTAATTTTTTCATATAAGTTGTTTTGAATTTTTAAAATTGCGAACAAAATTAAAAATATAATTGCAAGTATTTTGGTAAAACTTGTATTAATGCTTAAAAAAGTGTTAAGATTATCATAACTGATAGTCGAGTTAGCTAAAACTTATTAATATTCGCATGGTGCATGGAGCATGGTGCATGGAGCAGTCAGTGCTGGTTTCAGACTTCCAGCAATTTACTAATTTTACATAATGTTATTTTTAGCACAAATGTCAAATTCACTTCAATGTGAGCCCCATGCTCCATGCTCCATGCTCCATGCATGAAAAAAAAACTGATATAAGTTTTTAAACGATTCAAATTATTACAATTATTTATTCATCATCATCCCACATTCACCAAAATAACTTTTATTTTTGCAGAATGAAATGTCCACATTGTAACAGAACAGGAAATGCCTTTCAGCGAATATTTATGCGCCAAAAAGGAACAAAATCGCGCTACTGCATTTTTTGCGGAGGAGAAGTTGTATTAAAGTACAACTGGGGTAAAATTGTACTTTTATCTGTTGGTGTTCTTGCTGGATTAATTTTACTCAATATAATCCTTCAGATTTTTGGTTGGCCAGGAATAAATGGTGGTTTTGCAGGTGGACTCGGTGGAGCAATTATCGCAATCTATATGCGTAAAAAGCCATTTCTTAATATCGAAGCCATTGCTAAGGAAAAGAAAAAACGGAGAAAATAAATGTCGCAACTATTTTCTGTTATCGATATCGAAACTACCGGAGGATCGAGCCGTAAGGAAAGGATTACCGAAATTGCTGTTTTTGTAACCGATGGACACAAAATTGTTGACGAGTTTGTAAGTTTGGTAAATCCAGAACGAAGAGTTACTCCATTTATAACTTCATTAACCGGCATCAATAACGAAATGCTCGAAGATGCCCCAAAATTTTATGAAATCGCCGCTAAGATTGTTGAAATAACTCGCGACACCGTTTTTGTTGGACATAATGTAAACTTTGATTACGGATTTGTAAAGCAAGAATTTGCTCAACTCGGATACAATTTTAGATTGAATACTTTATGTACCGTGCAGCTAAGTCGTAAACTGATTCCAGGACATAAGTCATACAGTCTTGGCAACATTTGCGAAGATTTAGGAATTGTAATCGAAGGTCGGCATCGTGCTGGTGGAGACGCAAAAGCAACGGCAATTTTATTTAATATGCTGTTCGCCCTCGATATGAAAAATAACGAAGGCGTAAACATAAATGGATTTTCGATAAATGGACTGCATCCATCATTAAATTTAGCTAAAATTAAAAATCTACCCGAGAAAAACGGAGTTTACTACTTATACAATCAAGATAATGATTTGATTTATATTGGAAAGAGTAAAAATATCTATTCACGAGTTCTGCAACATCTACGCAACGAAAAAACCACTAAAGGAATAAATATGCGTTCCGAAATTGCTGATGTAGATTACGAACTTACTGGTTGCGAATTGATTGCTTTGCTCAAGGAATCACATGAAATTAAACAGAACAAACCAAGATACAATAAAGCACAGCGTCGCACTATGAATACCTGGGGGATTTTTTCTTCAGAGGATGATAGCGGATACATTAGGTTTCAAGTAAAACACATCGACGATTGCGAAGATTTTTGTTTAAATGTTTATTCATCAAAAAATGCAGCTGTAGAGTCTCTTCAATTTTTCTGTACTAAGTATAATCTTTGTCAAAAGCTTTGTGGCTTATATCAGAGTGCTGGAGCATGTTTTTATCATGGTTTGGGCGAATGTCGCGGGGCATGTTGTGGAGAAGAATCATTCGAAGATTATAACAAAAGAGCACAAATGTTTATCACAGAGATTTCGCTTAACCTTAACGATGTGTTTATTCTAATTGAAAATTGCGACGATGATAGAATAGCAGCAGTATCATTCCAGCAGAACAAATACATAGGATATGGATTTACAGATAAAGACAGCCATTTGCGTCCCGATGATCTTTACGATATAATTGAAAAATATCCAGAAAATAAGGACATCCGTCAAATTGTAAGGACATATCTAAATACTAAGAAGGATTACAGGATTATAAAGCTAACCGTATAAATTGGTAACTTGATAAAAAAGTAATCGGCAGAAAATAATAAAATTGTTCTGCCGACTACGTGTAATGTTAACCAAATATTCTATACTCTTATTTATTTTCGTTCTTGTCCGATTTGCCAGCTCTTGCAAGAAGAATCACCGGAATTGCTATTACGAGCAATATAACCAGACCCATTATCAAACTTGATGAATCCATAATTTATATTTTTAAAAGATTTGTGAGATTTTGATCTCAAGAATTATTTATCACTGAATGCGAAAAGTGAGTTTTGAATCAGTAAAAATAATGAAATGGGAAAGCATGGCGAAAGTCTTTAAAAATGCTCTGCGAACTAATTTTGGCAAGATATTTACGGATATGAATAGTTGGAATTACTCGCGATTTAATTTTCAAATCTGTTTTGCAAATTTTAAAATTAAACTTTATCGCCAAATCTTTATGCCTAAGCTGATAGTCGGTTTGTTGCTTTTGTTCAATAATATAATAACCATAATGCTTTTGCGGACTTATACATAGGTTGTCGTTGCCGAAAAATTCATCTTCATTAATTTTATTTTGATAAAAATGATACGCCAATCCCGAGTTCGTGAGGATGAGCATACACAAGATTATTATCAAAACATTTCGCATAGTGAGAATTTTTGCAAAAGTACGAAATCAATAATGTTCAAATTGTAATTATTCAAATTTTTTTTGAAACAAAAGAAGTTTTATGCGTATTTAGCTGGATAAAATCTAATTACATTTTTTTTTGCATGGGACATGGCGCATGGCGCATGGGGCATGGGGCTTAAATTGTAGAGAGAAATACATTTGTGCTAATAAAGACATTGTGCTAAATTTAAGAATAAGCATAATGATAACTCTCAGAACCAATTGCTCCATGCTCCATTCACAAAATAGAAAATATTTTTTAATTGGCATCTAAATAACTACTAAGTTTTTCTACAAAAAAGAAGTTACTTCGGGGAAAAGTAACTTCCTTAGGCTGAGAGTCTGAACTGTCTGCTAAAATTATGTTCATTCTCTTTCGATTGGATTTACCAATACAATACAAATTCAAATTTATTAAATTTTGTTTAATGGTTTGTGTTTAAGCTCTGGTCTGAGTTGTCATAATTACAAAATTTGCTAAAATGCTAGTATTCAATAAAATAGCATTTTTTTTTTGCAGAATTGCAAAGTATTTTTGTAATTTTGAGAACTATGAAAGAGATGATCGAAACAATTTCCTTGGCCATCGCCGTTATTTTTCCGTTTACATGGGCAACAACCTATGTTTTTACGGGAGATTACAAGAAGGTTCCAAAGGTTTATCTGTTTATACTTTTGATAATGGCGTCGTTTACTTATGTCATGACTTTTCTAAAGTTTCGACATTTTATTGATATTTATGGATCCCTTTTTCCATTTCAAGCTTTTTCGGTATTGTGCTTATTCCCTTTGTTCTATCTTTATGTTAAGTCGCTTACTAGTGAAAAGAGATTGTCGATTACAAGTATTTGGCCTCATTTTGTTTTCCCTGTTACGATGCTAATAACTTATTTGATTTATCAAAAAGCACTGATATCTTATGGTAGCGAAGAGAGATTTATTTTGATGATGCTTGACAAACAAACATTTGACGAACCATATTTTTATAGTGCGAAATTGATATATGATGTAGGAAAAGTTGTTATGGTCGTTGGAGCATTGTTTTACTCAGTGTCGGTATTTATTCAAATGCGAAATTATTACCGAAAGATGAAGGACATGTTTTCGCAAAACGATAATAACGAGTTGGGTTGGATAAAAGTATTTGGCCTAATGTTTATTCTGATGCTTATTTTTTATGTGATCATTCATCTAATGCACAACACCGATGTTGAGGGTAACCAGACATTAGTTTCGGTTTCATTCACCATGTTTGGTGTGTTTTTCTGGTATCTTGGTCTTAATGGTTTTCGTCAACGCCCAGTTTATAAGCCTATTATTTCGGACGAAGTTGTTGAGTATGATGAGGATGCAAGAATCGGCAGAGATCAACTTGTTTCATATATCGAGAAATTTAAACCTTACCGAAATCCCGAAATCAGTGTTTTCGATTTTTGTTATCATTTTCACACAAACCGTACTTATCTAGCCGAAGCAATCAAACGCAATTTTAACCTTAATTTTAGGGGGCTTATCAATTATTATCGAGTGCAGGATGCTAAGGGACTAATCGAGAAATCCATCAATCAGAACAAAAATCCCGAATTGGATGAAATTGCTCAGCAAGCTGGTTTTAGCTCGTATAGCACTTTTTTCAGAGTGTTTAAAGCTGAGCTTGGCGTAACACCATCCGAATATGTAGCAAATAAAACCGAAACCCATAATTTGTAGTATTTTCTATAATTGATTTTTGCAGCGAATAAGACTAAAATGTTAATTTTGCACTAAAATTTTATCGATGTCCAAAACTATTAAGATAGCTGTTGACGGCTTTTCATCATGCGGAAAAAGCACTCTTGCAAAACAACTTGCAAGTCACTTTGGATTTGTTTATGTCGATAGCGGGGCAATGTACAGGGCAGTCACACTATTTTCGCTTAGAAACAATCTTTTCGACAATGGGGTTTTGAACATTGATAAGCTTGTAGTCCTGTTGCCAGAAATTGACATTACTTTTACTAACGACTCTAACAAGGGCCTCGAAACTTGGTTGAATGGTGAGAATGTGGAGGACGAAATCAGACAGTTGGAGGTGTCTTCAAAAGTATCTCTCGTTAGCGCAATTCCTGAAGTTAGAAAGAGAATGGTAGAGCTTCAAAGGGAAATGTCGCTTAATAAATCGGTGGTGATGGATGGCAGAGATATTGGAACTGTTGTTTTTCGCGATGCAGATGTAAAGCTTTTTGTTACAGCTTCGCCAGAAATACGAGCCCAACGTCGTTATATGGAGTTGAGCGAAAAAGGAGTTGTGGTGGACTATAACGAAATCCTAAATAATATCTGCGAAAGAGACAATCTCGACCAGTCACGAAACGATTCTCCACTCCGACAAGCAGAGGATGCTGTTCTTATTGATAATTCTGAACTCAACCGTGAGCAACAGCTCGAACTGGCAATAAAAATTATTTCTGACAAAATCAATGAAAATAGAAATTGATAAATATGCTGGATTTTGTTTTGGTGTTACCAAAGCAATTAACGAGGCCGAGAAAAATGCTCCCGAAGGGATAGCTTGCCTTGGAGAGATCGTGCATAATGCTAAAGAGGAACAGCGACTCAATTCTATCGGAATGAAAACAGTGTCGTCGGATGATTTTGAGAAACTAAGAGGAAAAAAAATGCTGGTGAGGGCACACGGTGAGCCACCTTCAACCTACGAAAATGCAAAAAAGTACGAAATCGAAATTGTTGACGCTACTTGTCCTGTCGTTCTAAAGTTACAGCAAAGAATAAAATCAAAGTTCGAAGAAAATGTTGATAATACTCTTGTGATTTTTGGTAAAAAAGGTCATGCAGAGGTAAATGGTCTAGTGGGACAGACAAATGGAAAGGCATTGGTTGTTAGCAATATTGACGAAGCTATGGAAATTGATCTGCATGGACGAGTATTTATGTTTTCACAAACTACATCCGACTTTCAGAAATATGACGAGATTATTGAGGTTTTAAAGCAAAAATCTTATGATTTGCACGGAAATTATGATTGGTTTCACGCTTATCAAACTATTTGTCCAAGTGTTAAAAACCGAATTCCTCGTCTTAAAGAGTTTTGCACCAAACACGATTTGATTATCTTCGTTAGCGATACAAAAAGCTCTAATGGTAAAATGCTTTTCGGTATCTGTACCGAATCAAATCATAATAGCTTTTTTGTGACTGGCCCAGAAGATATTGATAAGAAGTGGTTTGCAGAAGCTTCTTCAGTTGGTATTAGCGGTGCAACCTCAACACCAATGTGGCTGATGCAAAATGTTGCCGATGCAATAAAAATTATTAACAATCCAGAAAAAACACATTCATAAGTCTTGACAGTAAAGATTTTTAGTGTAATTTTATTTTTTTTATTTTTCGAACATAACTTCACAGTTTTTTAATTGACAAAACAAAAATTATTAATATGACCAAAATTAAAAAAATAGCCGTGCTGACATCTGGAGGAGACTCTCCTGGAATGAATGCAGCAATCAGAGCTGTTGTTAGGAAAGCAATTCACGAAGATTTAAAGGTTGTTGGAGTTTTAAGAGGTTACGAAGGCCTTATCAAAGGAGACTTTATTCCAATGAACTCAAAAAGTGTTGGAAATATTATTCAACTTGGAGGAACAATTCTTAAAACCGCACGAAGCGAAAAGTTCAGAACTCCCGAAGGTAGAAAAGAAGCATACGAAAAACTGATCGAAAACGATATAGATGCGCTCGTAGTAATCGGTGGTGATGGTACTTTTAAAGGCGCCAGAGTGTTTATCGACGAGTTTAACTACCCTATTGTTGGATTGCCAGGAACTATTGATAACGATTTAT
>JAQVGK010000098.1 GCA_028696755.1 Bacteroidales bacterium
CTTTTTACACTCGAAAAATCAATCTGAAGCATCATCGGATAAATCATGAGCCAGATTAGAATTGCAACCGGAATGTTTACATTAAAAACTTCCATTTCGGTAAGAATTTTAATGTCTTCTCCAGCAAAATTGCCAATTATTATTCCTAACCCAATACACAACGCTACCCACAGGGTAAGGTACTTCTCGAAAAATGCTATTTTTTTTGTCTTCATAAAATTTGTTATAATGTTCTATTGTTCACTTTCTAGGCTAAGGCTGAGGCTAAGGCTAAGGAGGCATTGTGCCAATCTATACAGTAGTGCAACCTTTTTGTTCTATTGTTCAAATGTTCTATTGTTCAAATGTTCTATTGTTCAAATGTTCTATTGTTCAAATGTTCTATTGTTCAAATGTTCTATTGTTCAAATGTTCTATTGTTCAAATGTTCTATTGTTCAAATGTTCTATTGTTCTAATGTTCTATTGTTCAAATGTTCAAATGTTCAAATGTTCAAATGTTCTAATGTTCAAATGTTCTATTGTTCTATTGTTCAAATGTTCTAATGTTCTATTAGCTCCGCTGAGCTCGTAATCTCGGTTGTTCGAATGCGGTGCGGTGAGCGAAGCCGAACCGTTCTATTGTTCTTCATTATTATTAATATTTTTAAAAATTCTCTATGGATATAAATGTCCTAACGGACAAGTGGAATAGAGAATTTTTATTTTAACTTCGAGCTTTAAACTTTTATCCTCTCATAAAACCTCTCAAACTCTTCCTTAATCTCATCTCTTACCCTGCGAAATTCGGATTTAATAAATTCTTCGCTTCCAACCGCATGAGACGGATCATCAAAGCCGATATGTAAACGATTTTTTACTTTGCCGATAAATGCTGGGCAAACCTCATTTGCTCCTCCACAAACTGTAATCACATAATCCCATTCTTCGCCAAGATAAATTTCTACTGAATCGGATGTGTGATGAGAAATGTCAATTCCAATTTCTTTCATTACCTCAACTGCTCCAGGATTTAGTTTGCCACTTGCTTCGGTTCCTGCCGAACGAACAATTAGATTTTTATCAAATGATTGCAGAAATCCATGTGCCATTTGCGATCGGCAAGAGTTGCCTGTACATAAAATTAGTATTTTCATTTATTTATTTTTTTGCAGATATTGTAACACTATAAATACCTATATCACCATTTTTAAATTCTGTTAATTCACAATCATTCAAGTAGTTTTTCAATATCGAATCAGGTATATCTATTGGTTTTTCTTTGTGGATTGTAATTTCTCTAAAATCTTGATTTTCGATAATGCCAAGATAAATTTTCAAATCAATTGCCCCAGAAACACAACCGGCATACATTTCGGCATCGTTTTTAAGTTTTTCTGGGAGTTCACCTTTAATAACAACGTCCGAAACACAGAAATGTCCGCTTGGTTTTAATACTCTGTAAATTTCGCTAAATGCTTTATTTTTATCAGGAACTAAATTTAAAACACAATTTGAAATTACCACATCAAATTGGTTTTCTTCAAATGGCATTTCTTCAATATCTCCTTTTGTGAATTTTACATTTGTGTATCCAAGCTTAGAATTATTCATTCGAGCTTTTAAAATCATTTCATCTGTAAAATCAAGTCCAGTTACATTTCCAGTGCTCCCAACCAATGCTCTGGCAACAAAGCAATCGTTTCCTGCGCCCGAACCCAAGTCAAGTACCGAGTGCCCAGCAGAAATTCCTGCGTATTGAGTTGGAATTCCACATCCTAAGCCTAAATCAGCATCAGGATTATAGCCCTTTTCTTTATCATAACTTTCGCTAAAGATTGTGTAATCAACCTCACCACAGCAACCACCAACACCACAACATGATTGTTCATTTTCGGTTTTAGATTGCCTAGCTATTGCACTGTATTTGCTTTTAACCAGCTCTTTTAAATCAATTTTTTTCTTATCCATCTTTTAACAATTACAAGAACATACAAAATTACTTATTGAACTTTCGAACAGATTATGGAGTTTTGACTGCATTTCCTTCAATTTATCCATATTTAAACAGTAATGAATCTTTAATCCATCGATCGTACCCGAAATTACTCCTGCATTCCTAAGTTCTTTTAAATGCTGCGAAACTGTTGTCCTACTCAGTGGTAAATACTCAGAAATATCTCCAGTTTTTATTTCTTTCTTCTCAGCCAACAACTCAATTATTGCAATTCTTGCAGGATGTGAAAGTATCCTTCCGTATTCGGCAAGTTCTTGCTGACATTCTTTAAAATCGGTTGATTTATTATTGTTCATTTTATTTTAATGTTTAATGACGCAAACATACGACATTAAGTTGAGGACACCAAATTTTTTTGATTTATTTTATCTCATAGTAGTTTTTGTAATTAGAGTCTTGTTTAATCCATTTTTTTTGTAATTTTAGCCTCTAATATCAATCAAAAAATACGATAATGAGAAATAAAGCATTGTATATTTCGGCATTCATTTTATTATTTTGGAATCTGAGCTTTGCTCAAAACAACGTAGGTATTGGAACAACCACGCCTCACGCCTCAGCAGTTTTAGATTTAACCGCTAGCGACAAAGGGTTACTTATTCCGCGCGTTAATTTAGTTGCATTGAATAATGGAACTGCCCCGATAAGTAGTCCAGCAACAGGCTTGCTGGTCTATAACCAGGGTGGTTCTATCGCTGTAGGATTTTATTACTGGGATGGTGACGAATGGATTCTGGTTGGGAGCGGTGGCTCTGTTGCTGGTTGCACAACGCTCGACGAGGCTTATGATTGCAATGGTGCAGGGGCGGGGCGAGTTATTACTGCTGATGCTGGTTCTGTAGAAATTGTTTCAACTACTGAGTTTAAACCTCTTTTGGTTACTAATTCGGGAGCCAATACATTTGTGATAAGTGCCGAGCACACCAATACTGGTGTTTCTATTGCGGCTGGATCAACAAATGCTGCAAATACATATTCAACTATACAGGCAACAACTAATTCATCTTCGAACATTGCTTCTGCAATTTTGGGAAGCTCTTCGGGATTAGCTTATGGTGTAACTGGCCAAATCGAATCAACTGGAACTTCATCGGCAGGTGTTAATGGAAATAATCTTCGAACCTCTGGGGGACATGGCGTTTTCGGAATGGGAGTGAATGGGGTTGTTGGTCAAACAAACTATCTTCAAGGTTATGGTGTATATGGGATGAACACAGGAGCTTTAGGTGATGGTGATGGACCTGGAGTTTATGGTCTCGGACAAACGGGTGTTTTTGGACAAACCCAAAATGGAGCTTTCTTTGGTGTATATGGTGAAAATATTAGCACTAGCACAACTGAAAATAATGTAGGCGTTGCTGGATGGGGTTGGGTTGGTGTTTTTGGTCAAGATGATGGAACTGGTTATGGAGTATTCTCCGATGGTGAATTTGGAAGTTCTGGAACAAAATCCTTCGTTATTGATCATCCAACCGATCCCGCGAACAAAATGCTTAAGCATTTTTGTGCCGAATCTCCCGAGGTATTAAATATTTATAGAGGTAATGTTATTTTGAATGAAAATGGTGAGGCAACAATTGAACTTCCCGAGTATTTCTCAGAAATCAACATAAATTTCTCATATTATTTAACTCCTATTGGTGGTGCTGCACCTCAATTACATGTAAAGGAAGAGGTCAGCGGTAATTCTTTTGTAATTGGAGGTGGTACAGCTAATTTGAAAGTATCATGGGTGCTGTACGCAGAAAGAAATGATAAATACATTCAACAAAATCCAAATTCAAAACAAGTTGAAGTTGACAAAAGGCAGAAAGGAACTTATATTCGACCAGAGCTTTTTGGCCAGCCTGATAATAAAGGAATGTTTTATAAAGAGAAACATAATATGCAGAGTCTCGAAGTAAAAGAGCAAAAAGCTCTGCCGATTTTGAAATAATTATCATTAAAATTACTTGAATTAAATTTTTTATTGAGATAAAATTAAATTATGGAAAACGAAATCTTAGGAATTGGCTCAAGGGTAAACCATAGGGATTATGGTTTTGGAGTTGTGATACAGGTAAAAGCTGCTTCTTATCTTATTACTTTTCAGCAGCAGGGAACGAGGGAAATTTTAAAAACTTTTGATGGACTCGAAGTTATTGATTTAATGGAACAACCCGACGATTTGGTGAGCTTCGAGCAGATTGAACAGAGCTTGATTAAAATACTTCGTCAATTTTCGGATATACAAGAAGTAGTTCCAATTGCCGATAAATGGCGTGGTGGAACCTTAATTTTGAAACCTTCAAATCCAGAAATGAAGCCTTACGAAATGCCCATTGCAACATTTTTTAACAAAATAATTATGATTCGCGACAGGCTCAGAGTTCTCGAACAAAAAGTTAATGCAAGTAAAATGAACGAAGAGGATAAAATTGCCTGTCAACAATACATTACGCGCTCTTATGGAAGTTTAACATCATTTAATATTTTGTTTAAAAATAAATCGGATAATTTTGTGGGGGAAGGTTCCAAAGACTAAAGATTTGCCAATTTGTGATTTTATGAAAATCAAACAATTTATTCCGCAATTAACTATTTTTATTTTTGCATTTATAATCTATGCAAACACTCTCGGCCATCAATACGCTCTGGATGATAAAATGACCTTCTGGAAAAATGAGTTTGTTCAGAATGGAGCTTCTGGAATTAAAGATATTCTTGCTTACGATTCGATGGTTGGAATGTTCGGTAAAGACACAAAAGAGCTTGAGGGTGGAAGATATCGTCCTTTGTCATTGATTACTTTTGCACTCGAAGTGGAATTTTTCGGACAAGAAACTACTGATATTTCGGCGAAAGAACCTTTTATTAGGAATCCAAGTGTAAGTCATTTTTTTAATATAATTTTATACTGCATTTCGTTACTGATTCTGTATAAAGTTCTTACACGATTGTTTAGGGATTATAAACCCAAATTTTGGTATCTCAGCATTCCGTTTATTGCTACTATGCTGTTTGCTGCCCATCCTTTGCACACCGAAATCGTTGCAAACATAAAAGGTCGTGACGAAATTCTTGCATTTCTTTTTGCAATTGCAGCTCTTAATTCTATTCTGGATTATGTTGATAAAAATAAATTTTCAGGATTAATCAATGCCTTTATTTTTATCTTCCTTGGTTCGATGGCGAAGGAAATAACAATTACTTTTTTGGCAGTTATTCCACTCAGTGTCTATTTCTTCCGAAAGGAAAAGCTCGTCAAATATTTCTATCTGATGGTTCCACTCGTTGCTGGTGCAATTACTTATCTTGCGATCAGAGCTTCAGTAATTGGAAATCAAACTGCGATTGAAGCCTCAATGCTTATGAATAATCCTTTTTTAGAAGCAACAATAGGCGAGAGGTATGCAACAGTTGTTATGACATTGCTTATTTATCTTAAACTTCTTGTTTTTCCACATCCTTTAACTTGGGATTATTATCCATATCATATTCCAATTGTTGGCTGGACTGATTGGCGAGTAATTCTCGGTTTATTAGTTCACATTGGTCTTGCTGTTATTGCCATTAAAGGGATTCGTAAGAAAAGCATTTATTCATTTGGAATTCTGATTTATGCAGCCACATTGTCAATCACTTCCAACGTGTTTTTTAATATTGGTGCTTTTATGAGTGAACGTTTTGTTTATGTTTCGCTGCTTGGATTATGTATTATTGTCGCTTATTTGATTTCCGAGAAATTGGCAATTAAAATTGCTAATATTAAGCAGTACAATAAAGTTGCGATTGTTCTTACTGCTGTTCTGCTAATTGCTTTTTCTGCTAAAACAATTTCTAGAAATACTGTCTGGGAAAATAATCTCACATTATTTGCAAATGATATTAAAGTTAGCAGTAATTCGGCAAAGGGTAATAGCACTTATGCCAGCGAACTATATAAACTTTCTGAAGATGCTGAGGCTGCAGGAGATACAGTTCTAAGAAATAAATATCTGCGAGAGTCGATTCCATATTTCGAAAAAGCTATCGAAATTTATCCTGAGTATGGCGAAGCTCTTGTTCGTTTAGGAAACATTCATTATAAACTGGATGGGGATTATAAAAAGATGTTCGATTATTACATTCGAACTCTTAAAGCTAGTCCGCTTAATGCAGACGTTTGGGCTAATACGATTGGTGTGCTAACATATAACGTAAACGAACCCGAGTACGAAAAGTATGTGTGGTCGCAGTTTGCGCTTTATTCGCCAACGCATTATGAGTCATTCTACCAAATGGGAAATCTCTATTATTTTGCTCAACCTGCTATTGGCGACTCAGCCATTTTCTGGTACGAGAAAGCAAAAACACTCAATCCTTCACATTTCGAAACACTTTTTTATCTTGGAGTTTCGTATGGTAACAAAGGCGATTTTACAAATGCGAGAGAGAATTTACTGAAATCTGTTTCAATAAAAGAAGATTCCGAAGCCTACAGATATTTGGGAATTACTTACGGAATGGAGAATAATGATAGTACGGCATTGGTTTATTTCGAAAAAGCTTTAACACTCGATCCTGATAATATGCAGATACAGCAATATATTATGTTGGCGAGACAAAGGATGGGGAAATAGAAGTTTAATCAATCATCATCTTAAACTCATCTTCACTAATAATCTTCACTTTTAGCTTCGTCGCTTTTTCAAGTTTTGAAGGACCGATATTTTCGCCGGCTACAAACAAATCAGTATTTTTCGAAACCGAACTCACGTTTTTGCCACCATGCTTTTCGATCATATCTTTTATCTCATCTCGCGAAAAGTTCTTAAATGTACCAGATACAATTATCGACATCCCCATAAGTTTGTCGCTCAACTTTTCTTCCTCCTCAATCTCGAACTGTAACCCTGCGTTCATTAGGTTGGCAATAATCTGATTATGCTCATTGTTTGCAAAGTATTCGAGAATGCTGTCGGCAATTCTGTCGCCAATTTCTTCTACCGAAATAAGCTGCTCCTTTGTAGCATTTGCCAGATTAAGCATGTTTTTAAAAGCATTTGCAAGTTTTTTTGCACCAGTTTCACCAACATATCTTATTCCTAAAGCAAAAAGAACTCTGTCGAAACTTACAGTTTTAGAATTTTCAATGCTTTTAATAATGTTTTCGGCAGATTTCTCTGCCATTCTATCAAGTGGTAAGATATCTTCTTTCCTTAATTTGTAAAGATCTGCTACGTTTTTAATCAATCCAGCATCATAAAACTGAGCAACTGTTTCTTCTCCCAAACTTTCGATGTTCATGGCTTTTCGCGAAATAAAATGCTCGATTTTTCCTTTTATTTGAGGAGGACAATGGTCGCTATTTGGACAAAAATGCTTTGCTTCGCCTTCGGGACGAGTAAGAGTAGCTCCACATTCGGGACAATTGCTGATGAACACAGTAGGAGTAGAGTCGATTTTATGTGATTCAACTCCAACAATTTTAGGAATAATTTCGCCACCTTTCTCTACATAAACAATATCGCCAACTCTGATGTCGAGAAGTGCAATTTGATCTGCGTTATGCAGTGAGGCACGCTTGACTACTGTTCCAGCAAGCTGAACAGGTTCAAGATTAGCAACCGGTGTAATTGCTCCTGTTCTTCCAACTTGATAGTCGATACTAAGTAATTTTGTACTAACTTGTTCGGCTTTAAACTTATATGAAATTGCCCAACGAGGTGTTTTGGCAGTAAATCCTAACATTTCTTGCTGTTTGTAAGAGTTTACTTTTATAACAATTCCGTCAATATCATAAGGCAATTTTTTTCGCTCTAAATCCCAAAAATGAACGAATTCGAAAACTTCGTTAATGTTTTTACAAAGTTTGCTATGTTCGGATGTTTTAAAACCCCAAGTCGATAAATGCTGCAAACTTTCCCAGTGACTATTTGCTGGCAAGCTGCGTCCCATCATGTAATAAAAAAAACAATCGAGTTTGCGTTTGGCAACTTCGCGCGAATCAATCATTTTTATCGAGCCAGAAGTAGCATTTCTTGGGTTTGCAAATGCCGATTCTCCATTATTAACTCTTATCTCGTTAAGCTCAGCAAATACCGCATGTGGCATTAAAATCTCACCACGAATTTCGAATTTATCAGGCATATTTTCACCCTTAACCGAGAGAGGAATGCTTTTAATGGTTTTAATGTTTTCAGTAACATCGTCGCCCTGAGTTCCGTCGCCACGCGTAACAGCTCTTAGAAAAATGCCATTTTCGTAAGTTACAGAAATTGACGCTCCATCAAACTTTAACTCACACACATATTCGGGCTCGGTCTCAATTTCTTTGATTATTCGGTTGTGAAAATCATTAAGCTCCGATTCGGAATAGGTGTTGCCTAATGATAACATTGGAAATTCATGAGAAACAGTTCGAAAGTTGTTCGAAATATCGCTTCCAACTCTTTGAGTAGGACTATCGGCTTGTTTATATTGGGGATACAGCTTTTCGAGTTCTTGAAGTTCTACTAATAATTTGTCGAACTCAAAATCGCTGATTGTCGGATTGCTTAAAACATAGTACTGATAATTATGTCTATTGATCTCATCTGTTATCAGTTTTATCCTGCTCTTAATGTCTTCCATAACTTGTAATTCTTGTTTACAAATATACTTTATTTGTAATTGTTTAGGTGCCAATTTAGTAATATTTTCTATTTTGCGCATGGAGCATGGGGCAATAGGTGCTGAGAGTTAACACTCTGCTAAATCTAAAATTTAGTGCAATGTTTTTTTAGCACAAATGTTATTCCTTCTACAATTTAAGCCCCATGCCCCATGCAAAATAAACTAATGTTATTAAAATAGGTAACGAAATAATTGTAACCTATTTTGACTTACAAATTTTATCGTCCTAATTATTTTTATTTTACTTTTGATAAAAAAATGAGCCTTGACATGAAATTTTATAACGCTTTTCTAGTATTACTTACTGTAATGATAATGTTTTCTTGTTCGAATACACCGACAGAACAGGTAAATGATAATGGAGCTGTTAAATGCAAGAATAATGAAATTTTATTGACCGAATTAGAGGGTTTCTTTAATTTTTTACGTAAAGAAGATTATGAAAAATGTATTGCTTTTTTTTCAGATTCATTACTTAGGAATCCTGGTAAAGAAAAAATCATTGAAGGGCTAAAAGAAAGAAATTCACAGTTTGGTCTCGGCGATAGCATTCAAGTTTATTATATTCGAAAAAATGCTCAGGCAGATTCCTATACTTGTTTTGTGAGAAGTTTTTATTCAGAAGGAACCCAGTCGCTTTCTTACGATAAAATTTCTGTTGACATATTGGAGAATCTTGTAAAAATTTCTTCTTTAGAGTCTTCTGCAATGCCTTATTGTGATGCAGCAATGGCAAATGATACTTTGTCAGAAATAAATCAGTTTTTGAATCTTGTTTACCAAACACTTACAAACAAAGGTATTGACGAGGCTTA
>JAQVGK010000099.1 GCA_028696755.1 Bacteroidales bacterium
TCGCTTAAGTTAGCAATTTGCTGGTATAGAATTGCATTATCGTCGTAGGCTTGAGGCATTTCGGGACTAATATAATGAACAAATTTCCAAATTTCTTTAATGTCGGCAGCATCAACGGTATATGGATGGTAAAGGCTGTTAAGCGAATAAAGGCCTAACTTTGCCTGAGATTTTAATTTATTCTCGACACACTTAAAAACTATCCCATCATCTAAAGTTAAAACTATGCAGGCATCACCATCCTTTAGTGAGTACCAATTTTGAATAAACTCGCCTGTAACATAAGAACCATCAGGAATTGGCAACATAGAATCGCCACTAATCTGAAAAGTACGGTATTTTTTCTCTCTCGATAAAAACGGAAGCTGAAAAACAGGTAAAACCTTTACAAATTCAGGATCGGCAAAACCATTAGTATAACCAGCCTTTGCTTTGAGGTTTACAAATTCAATATTTTCGTTATTTGAACTATCAACAGTGCCACTTAAAACGCGAATTGTGCTACCTTTAATAAACACATCGTTTCCACCTTCGAGCAAACGAAGCTGACTTTCGGGCATTAACGACAAATCAAGTCTAATAAGGCTATCAATGCTTACACCAAAGTAATCACTAAGCTTAACTAAAGTTTCTAAACTTGGACTAGCAACATTATTTTCGTAGCCACTGTATGTTGGTCGTGGAACTCTCACAGCATTGGCCACATCATCCTGAGTGCGGCGTTTGCGTTTTCTAAGATGTTTGAGATTTGAACTTAAATGCATAATGATTTTTTTGCAAATATAGCAAATGATTTAATAATAATCAAATATTTGCTGGATTTTTAATCAACAAATAAGTAAAATATCAAGAAGCAATAAACTAAATGATGATTTCAGAAAGTTGCTTACTTAAGCTTCAACTTAATTTCTTTTGCTTTTTCAGGTATATCGACATCGTGCCAATTTCCTTCAAAGTCCTTCCTCTGAGCAGTTTGAACATTTACAACAATGCAATCGCCGCTTTTGGCTACGTCCTGAAGAGTAGAAATATTAATTTGATTGCTGTCGTAGTTTTCTTTTATCGAAATATTTTTGATTTCCTGCTCACCCCTCATTAGTTTTGCATCAAACGAAAGAATTTTATACTCAGAATCTTCCGGAAAAAGTTTAGCAAATGTATCATCACCAACCATCTCGACAATAATACTTGCAATGTTTTCGATGTCGTAATCCTGAATCTCATTAGTTTCGGCATTAAAAAATCTAACTTGTGGATCGGGAATTTTATCAGCCACTTCAAAAGTCTTTTTTCCACCCTTTTCTTCAAAGCTTACAATCATATCAACTGATTTTTGACCTTCGTAAGGAACAAGAGCTACAACATTTTCTTCCTGATATGCATCACCTGCTTCGTCATCAATATAAATCAAAGCTTCAGCTACATCAATACCCTCAACTTTTACATTTATAACATTTTTACAACCGGGCATAAGCTTGCCATATTCATCAATAATGGCTGATTCGACTTTAATTTTATCACTATCAATACCATCACTGTTGACCTTTTGCTCCTGGTTTCCGCAAGAAATGACTAACGCGCTAAAAAGCACAATTACAAAAGAAAATAATAAACTGTTTTTCATAAATCCTCTCTTTAAAAATGTTTGACAAAAATAATCTTTTTACTCAAAAACAACAATTATTTAAAAATATTTTAACTTAGTAGTAAATTTCTTACTGTTTTAGGAGTTTACGATTTGAACTTTTTTATTTAAATTTAAAAAATGTCTCACAGTATTTTTATGCTAAAAATATAATTTTAACTTTGCAGTCATTGAAACCGAAAGTTATTAGGCATTATGATAAACAAAAAGTTACTCAATCCTTCAAGTGTTGTTGTAGTTGGTGGTTCTGACGATGTACAGAAACCGGGTGGAAAAGTATTAAAGAATCTTATCGACAGTGGATTCAAAGGGAATCTCTATGTTGTTAATCCAAAACTTGATACAGTACAGGGAATTAAAAGTTATCGCACCGTTGAGGAACTTCCTCAGGTTGACTGCGCTATTTTAGCAATTGCTGCAAAGTTTTGTTACGAAGCTGTAAGTACATTAGTAAAGGAAAAGGCAACGGGTGGGTTTATTATTCTCTCGGCAGGATTTAGCGAAGAAAGTCATGAAGGCGCCGAACTTGAAGATAAAATTGTGGATCTTTTAAATGAGCATAATGCTAGTTTGATTGGACCAAATTGTGTTGGTCTTTTGAATCAAACATATAGTGGAATCTTTACTAATCCTATCCCACAACTCGATGCTTACGGAGTTGATTTTATTAGTGGATCGGGTGCTACTGCAGTATTTATAATGGAATCTGCTGTACCAAAAGGATTGCGTTTTTCGAGTGTGTATTCAGTTGGAAATTCTGCACAGATTGGTGTAGAAGAAATTTTAAAACATTTCGACGAAACTTACGAACACGGAAAATCTGCACCAGTAAAACTTTTATACATTGAGAATATTGACAAACCCGAAATGTTGTACAAACATGCATCATCTCTAATAAGAAAAGGGGCAAAAATAGCAGCTATAAAATCGGGTGGATCAGAAGCTGGTAGCCGCGCAGCATCTTCTCACACCGGTGCTCTTGCAAGTCCTGATGTAGCTGTAGATGCTTTATTCCGCAAAGCCGGAATTGTACGATGTAATGGTAGAGATGAGCTAGCCACAGTAGCCTCAATCTTTATGCATCCGGTACCAAAAGGTAAAAACATTGCTATTATCACTCACGCTGGCGGTCCTGCAGTTATGCTTACCGACTCACTTAGCAACGGTGGGCTAAACATTCCTCACATCGAAGGCGAAAAGGCACAAGCATTACTCGAAAAGCTTTATGGCGGTAGTTCTGTTGCAAACCCTATTGATTTTCTTGCAACCGGGACAGCCGAACAACTTGGACATATTATTGATGCATGCGAAAACGATTTCGAAAATATTGATGCTATGGCTGTAATATTTGGAAGCCCTGGATTATTCCCAGTTTACGATGTTTACGACCTTTTGGACGAGAAAATGAAATCGTGCAAAAAGCCGATTTATCCGATTTTACCTTCTGTAATTAATGTAAAAGATGAAATTGAACATTTTATTAAAAAAGGAAGAATCAATTTCCCAGATGAGGTAACATTCGGAAATGCTCTTAGCAAGGTTATCAATACTCCCGCACCACAGCCAGAGAATATAGAAATGCCTGCAATCGATAAAGCTAGAATTAGAAAAGTTATTGATTCTGCAGAAAACGGATATCTCAACCCTGCCGATGTATTCGAGCTTTTGGATGCAGCAGGAATAGATAGAGCTTTTGAACAAGTGGTTTACAATGTTGAAGATGCATTAGCGTTTGCTCGTAAACATGGTTTCCCTCTGGTTATGAAAGTTGTTGGTCCGGTTCACAAATCTGATGTTGGTGGTGTGGTTCTTAATGTAAAGGACGAAGAAACTGTTATCAGAGAATTTGACCGATTAATGAAGATAAAAGATACATACGCGGTTCTGATGGGAGAAATGCTTAAAGGAACAGAAGTATTTATTGGTGCAAAAAGAGAAGATAAATTCGGACACATGGTTTTAGCAGGCTTAGGTGGAATTTTTATCGAAGTATTGCACGACGTAAACACATCAATTTCTCCAGTTTCTGCACAAGAAGCAGAAAGAATGATTAAAAACTTAAAATCTTTCAAAATCATTGAAGGCGTTAGAGGTCAAGAAGGTGTAAATCAAGAAGTTTTTGCTTCACAGATTAGAAAAATTTCTGCTTTGGTTGAAATTGCTCCAGAAATTTTTGAAATGGACCTTAATCCGTTGCTTGGAAATATGAAATACGTTAAAGCAGTGGATGCCCGTATAAGAATTGAGAAGTAATGAAAAAACTAAAAGATTTCAGCAAAAACGAAAAAATGCTTTTAGTAATGCTTGCAATTTCTATTGTTTTGGTTGTGTTATCATGGGATAGAATAAGTACAAAAACAAAGCAAGTTTTCGATTTATATATGGGAAAGCCGATTGAAAAAACCAAATAATTCACATTCCAAATCTTTTTAAAATGAAAAAACAAGACATATTTTTTATTATTGGAGTAATAATATTTTTTCTCCCGTTTTTTGTTATTGATGAAGTATATAATTTTTACAACACCTTCAATGCAGAGCATGGAATGATAATGAGCTTTATCAAATTTGCTATTTTGGCAACTTTAGGTGAGTCAATAGGGTTAAGAATTAAAAACGGTGTTTACAATCAAAAAGGATTTGGGCTTATTCCAAGAGCCATTGTTTGGGGGTTTTTAGGATTATGGATAAAATTGGCTTTTGTTGTTTTTGCGAGTGGAACTCCTGTATTTCTAACTTATATGGGAATGGAAAATGCAATTCCTGCGCTAAAAGGAGACCTTTCGTGGGCAAAAGTTTTTGTTGCATTCTGTATCAGCACAGCAATGAACACGACCTTTGCACCAGTGTTTATGACCTTGCATAAAATTACAGATACTCACATCATGAACAATGGTGGAACAATTGGAGGACTATTAAAACCAATAAAATTTGGAGAAATTTTCCCATCTCTTAATTGGAAAGTTCAGTGGGGTTTCGTGTTTAAAAAGACAATCCCATTTTTCTGGATTCCTGCTCATACTATTACTTTTTGCTTGCCCGAATCGATGCAGATTCTTTTTGCGGCGCTTCTAGGAATAGTTTTAGGTGTTCTTTTATCCATCGCTGCAATAATGGGAAATAAAAAATAGACATTTTTAGGCAACTTTTTGTCAAGTTTTTTAGTTTCTATTAATGAGATTGAAATGGATTACATTAAGCAAAATATTATCGAATTACAAGCGCAACTGCCTGCATGGGTTAAACTTGTTGCAGTGTCAAAAACACATCCAATAGAAGCGATTAAAGCAGCCTATGATGCTGGACAATTAGATTTTGGCGAAAATAAAGTACAGGAAATGTGTAACAAACACGAACAACTTTCAAATCCAAATATTCGCTGGCATTTAATTGGTCATCTACAAACAAACAAAGTTAAATATATTGCCGAATTTGTTGAAATGATACATAGTGTTGATAGCCTTCGACTTTTGGAAGAGATCGACAAACAGGCAAAAAAGCACAATCGAATAATTGATTGCTTGCTTCAGTTTCATATCGCCACTGAGGAAACTAAATTCGGCCTTGATTTGGAAGAAGCAGAACAAATTCTAAGATCTGAGAATTACAAAAACTTACAAAATGTAAGAATTTGTGGAGTTATGGGAATGGCATCATATTCTGATGACATTAAACTTGTACGCAATGAGTTTAAAACACTAAATTCTATATTTTTAGCATTTAAGGAAAACTATTTTGCATCTTGTCCTCATTTTAAAGAAATTAGTATGGGAATGAGTGGCGATTGGAAAATTGCGATTGAAGAAGGAAGTACTATAATCAGAGTTGGTAGTATTATTTTTGGACAACGCAACTACAATTTAAAATAATATATTATATTTGTTGTCGATGTTAAGAGTTGTTATGTTAAGCATAATTTTATCGGTTGTTGCACTTACAAACCTTCGTGCGCAAGACTTACCGGTTCACGAGCAGTATATGTTTGACTATATGCTCGTTAATCCTGCATTTGCTGGTTTGTCGGAAGTAACGTCGGTAAAAATGGTACATCGCCAGCAATGGATTGGAATTGACAATGCCCCAAAAACTTCGACTCTTATGTTTAAACGACGTTTTAGCGAGCGAGAAGGTGGGATTGGTGGTTATTTATTTTCGGATTTAAACGGTCCAGATAAAAAATATGGAGCTCAACTAACCTGGTCGTTTCAAGCATTGCTTAAAAGTGTTAGATACAACAAAACAATGCTTTCTTTTGGTTTGTCTTTTAGAGGATTAATTCATGTTTTGGACGAGTCAAAATTCGATCGCGATATTTATGACCCTATAATTTCATATTCTAAAAGGGTAACATTTGTCCCAAATGCAAATGCAGGAATGCTTTTCTCATATCGTCAAAATTTTATAGGGGCATCATTCGAAAATTTAATTCCTTGGTCGGATCGAATGTACAATACGGCTATTGAGCCTGTAAATTATGTAATCATGAATGTTCATGCTGGCACAATTTTACAGGTAAAGCGTAGAATTCAACTTCGGCCATCTGCAATGGTAAGAACAAATTTTCATGGATTAAGCCAACTTGATATCAATTTCAAAGTCCACTTTTTTAGTGGAGAATCGATTAAATCTATTTACCTTCGTTATCCAAACGAAGCATGGATTGGATTCTCGTATTGTAACACACTTGATTATACGCATAGTGCTCCACTTTCTCTATCTCCGATTTTTGGAATATCAGTTAAAGCTTTTACATTGTATTATCAGTATGATTTAGGGTTAACATCACTCCAACTATACAATTCAGGCAGTCATCAAATTGGACTAGGTTTCAGATTATATTCTGACAAATATGTAAATTGGGGAAAACATCATATCCCATTATTTACCGAAGATTTTTAAAATGAAGAGATTATTCTACATAGCAATTTTTCTGTTTGTGCCGTTTATATTGAGTGCGCAACCCGACGGTATTGATTGCGACAATGCTTTTATTCACGATGTGGTTATAATACCAGAAGGAAATTTAGAAAATGAAGTTGTGACAAGTGTTGCAACCGATCCATCTGGCAATATCATTATTGTTGGATATTTCCATGGCACGATGCAAATTGGATCTGAGACCAGAGTTTCTGCTGGCGAAACCGATTTCTTTGTTGCGAAATTCTATCCGAATGGAGCTTTGGATTGGCTACTAAGTGATGGTGGAACTTCGGCAGACACTGCAAAAGGAGTTGCTGTTGATAGCGAAGGAAGAATAAATGTAATCGGGAACTTTAGTGGGACGACAGTAATTAACGGTGTTAATCATAATTCTATTGGCTTACAAGATATTTTTCTTGTTCAATATTCGAATGATGGAGTTATTATTGAGCAACCTCGATATCTTGGTAGTGTTGGTGAAGATATTGCATCAGGGATAGTAACTGTTGATGAAAACAATTTTGCAGTAACTGGCTCATTTAGTCAATATATGGGAATTCCTGGTGCTGGAGGAGGAACTTTATCGAGTAATGGGGGCACTGACTTTTTTGTTATAAAATTCAGACAAGATCTTAGTGTTGAATGGAAAACTTCAGAAGGTTCAATTTCTAACGATTATGGAACAGCAATAGATTGTGACCCCAATGGAAATATTGTAATCTGTGGAGAGTTTTCTGGGACTGTAGATTTTGGATTAGCCTCAATAACTGCATCTGGAGCTAAAGATGTTTTTATAGCAAAATACGATAATGGTGGAAACTTTGCGTGGGTAAAAAAAGGTGGTACGTCTGGTAATAATGATAAAGCTGGATCAGTTGCTACAGATTTTTGGGGGAATTCATACTTTTTCTATAGAAGTGATCAGGCCTCTGACATGGCAAGAATCGACAAATATGATTCGGAAGGAACTCCAATATTTAATATCGGATTTGGTTCTACAGGAAACATCTTACCAAAAGATATTATCGTCGATAATAGCCAAAACTTTTATGTTTCTGGAGCCTATTCCGGGATAACTGACTTTGGGGATGGACCATCAGGATCAATTGGTGGCAAAGACTATTTTGTAGCAAAGTTCACTCAAAATGGAACATTCAAATACAAAGACATTGCTGGTAGCGTATTTGATGATTTTGCAAATAGCTTATGCTTTGACAATAGCAATAGTCTTATAGTTGGCGGTTTCTGTTCTACACCAATTACTTTTGGATCAGACAATTTTGATAATGGAAATACTAATTCAGATATTTTAGTTGTTAAATATGATAAAAATTTTAGATTTGGAGATTTTAATATTAGCAGCATAAATTGTCTACCTGATAAGATGATCATCGAAGTTTCAATACAAAATGGGTCTCCAGATTTTACATACTATTGTGATGGTATTGAAACAAGTTATAGCATACCAAATCTTTCAATAGGTGTCCATCATATTGCAGTTATTGATGCGAATAATTGTTTAATTGAAACAGAAATAACGCTCGTTCCGCCTATTGGACCACAGTTAACCATGTCAACAGAAATTGAAAAATGTTTTAACGATCCGCTAGTACTTGATGCTGGAATCGGATTTACTGAATACTTTTGGAGTAACGGCGAAGAAAACGTACAAACAATCACGATAAATTCGCCAGGAATTTTTGGAATAACGGTGACTGATGACAATGGTTGTCGAGATAGCCTTGATATAAAAGTTGAATTGGGAGACAACATAAATATCATAACACAAGATACTATTCAAATTTGCCCTGGAGTTGAGGTTGAGCAATCCATTTCGACATCATTTCAAAGCTGGGTTTGGTCAGATGGAACAGTTAAGCCACATCAGTTTATGTCAAGTAATTCTGGAATGCATTATGTTACAGTTACCAATAATAATAGTTGTCACTACTACGATTCAATTTATTACGAATACTACGACTATCTTGAATTAACCCCAATAACAGACAAAACAATCTGTGATGGCGACAGTGTAATCCTTGTTGCTGATTTGGGATTTGAAAGTTATGTTTGGAGTACCGAAGATATTACCAATAGTATTTGGGCAATCGAGGCAGGAACTTATTCAATTACTGCCACAGATATTTACAATTGTTTTTCTATTGACACAATTAATGTTGGTTATGGTGAATCCCCAACAATTGATCTAGGTGAAGATTTTTCGATTTGCACAAACGGTAGCGTAGTTTTAGACCCTCACGCTAGTGGTGATGTATTAACTTATCAATGGATGGGCAATGACCTATTGGGAACACCGACTTATACGGTTAATATCTCTGGAACATATTGGGTTGAGGTTTTCTCAACTGAAGGATGCAAGTCGGTGGATACAATTAGTATTACTATTAAACCACAGCCAAATTTGAATCTTGGTGCAGATTTAGAATTTTGCAATGGTGATTCGAGATTAATTCAAATAACTGGTGGTTACGCAACATATGAATGGAGTAACGGAGCTACATCATCATCATTGGTCGTAACCCAAACAGAGGACATCTCTGTAACAGTTACTGACAACAATGGATGTACTGATTCTGATACAATAAGAATTATTGAGCACGATGTTGTAGATCCATTTATTGGTTACGATACGACCTTATGTACTGGAGAATCTTATATTTTAAGAACATCGGAAGATTATCATCGTTATCGTTGGCACAATAACAGCACTGCTCCAACTTATACGGTAACACAACCTGGAACCTATGCAGTAACAGTTTACGACGATATTAACTGTTCTGCCTCAACCAGCATTGTTATTGATTATCAGGATGG